>NZ_JAFKPJ010000021.1:0-65799 GCF_019633765.1 Bacteroides sp. 11BF | reverse complement strand
CATATATTATGATCAGTTACTTGTATTCGTCTTATTTCACCTAACATAGATTGATCTGTCATTTCCAAAGGAACAATTTCTAATTTTTCAGCAGATTCACTCAGCAAAAGTGAAAGTACAGTGGATACATCCTCAGAAAGATTAATCACAGGTACTCCTGACTTGGATATAGGCTCTTGCTTCTTATTGGAACTGCACCCCAATAGCGTAATTATTAGTAATAATAATATAGACTTCATCACAATTTATTTATTAGAAACCACATATTCTTCCATCATAGGAACCTACTCTATTATTTTAAAGTTGCAATCATCAAAATCGGATTGCTATCCTCAGTCGCACTTTCCAAAACTTGGATTAGCTCCTTTTTCTTGGATTCATCTATTACAGTAGATGATTTTATTTGGTCTATATCAATCCAGTTTTCATCACTGCTGGGTTCTAATATATCTATCCAGTATTTACCGGAAGAACGGCTGTCAACAGTGAAATCACCTCCACAGAGATCATTATTCAGTACAAAAGAACGTTTCATGCCAAGAAACGGGAAGCTAAACCAAGGTACAGCCTGCTCATTTATTGCACTTTGTCGCTTCTGCAATCTAACACCTCCATCTTTTTTATTGTAACAATAAGTATACACTTCCTCGCCTTTACTACCAATCAGATAAACAAAATCCTTAGTCGGGTAATAAGAAAAAATAGAAAAATAGTCGAAAGCCTTTCTGTCTTTAAACCATAAATGAGTAGCTTCATAATCTCCTTTTTCTTCATCTACAAAAATTGCATATTGAGGCAGAAGTTCATTCATCGCATCATCATAGTAATAAATGGTATCAGTATCCGGATATTTAAGGGTCAATTGATCATTGTAAGTATCCACACTGGTTAGATACTCCATCCAATAATTAACCATCCGATCCATATTGGCACGATTAGCTATAATCTGTTCTTCTTTACCCACATGAACCGGATTTTTAAACAGTTTCTTTTTCTGAAAGTTATCGTCCAAAGAGACAAAAGACCACAATGAATCTTTATCCACAGATCTATATAAACCAAAATTCTGGATAGCAAAAAATTTATGATCATTTAAGATATATTGCTTATATATAGACGAAAACATTCCGACCATATTTTGGAAATCTGAAATTTTCTTTTTAAACCTACCCTCAAAATCATATACTAAAACACCGTTATTAGTGGAAAAAATATATACTTCTTTTTTATCTTCATCGACAAGAAAAGTTAAATAATTAACATATTCTCCCGGTCCTTGACCTATACTCCCTATTCTATTCAGAAATTTTCCCGTACGGGAAAAACGATAAATATAGAATTCGCGTCCATGATCTATCCATATATTATGATCAGTTACTTGCATTTCCGTAATGTCACTTAATACAGATTCATCTGTCATCTCCAAAGGAACAATTTCCAATTTCTCAGCCACTTCACTCAAAAGAAGCGAAGGTACAGACGATACATTTTTAGAAAGATTAATCACGGGAATTTTTAACTTGGATGTCATTTCTTGTTTTTTATTGGAACTACATCCCAATAGTGTAATTACCAGCAATAATAATATATATTTCATTACAATTTATCTATTCAGAGGATATACTTTTTCATTATAGGAACCTGCTCTATAAATTATAGATATCAAATCACTTTAATAATAAAGCCTAGTAAATCAATAATTATAAAGCAAGTTCCCAAAAGCTATTGAATTCATTATTCAAACAGACATGAAAATAAACACTTATTTAAAAGTGCCCAACCGCTGTACCGCCACCACCATCACCAGGGAATAAGCCACTCACACCACCCTTAACGTTAGCTTTGGAGTTATCATCAAAAGTAGCACTCCCTCTGTCATGACAGATACAACAGTTACTTCCCCCTAAAAGACGATTTAATTCTCTTTCACTAAGTTCAACTTTATTAAGCTGCCCCAGTTTGATTTCACTTAACTTTCTCATGATTAGATAAAATTAATTGTAAATACTATTATTATAAAAACTCTCAAGCCATAAAAACGGCCTTATAATGTTCTGCCATCTCCGAAAAATTGTACTTCTCCTTCAGAATACGACGTGCATTATTTTTTATTTTTCTTTGTTCTGCCGAATTACTCAATAACTTTAAGGTGCAATCCACCAAATTCTGTACAAACTCCTTTGGATTTCTCCTGTCCCCAATAGGAGCAACGCAAGCATTCAACCCATCTGGAAACATACGCTTCACCCCAAAACCATCGGATGCAATTATCGGAAGTCCATAGCTCATCATCTCCAGACCTACATAGCAGCATTGCTCTGCATATGAAGGTATTACCCCAATGTCAGCCATCCGATACCAATAGGATAGAAGTTCCTTGTCCAGCCTCCCGGTCAATGTCACTTTCGATACAGCCTCGCCTGCTGCTGCTAATAAATCCGGCGCATTACACAGATCTCCAATAACAACTAAACGGCAATTAGAATCATATTTCAAGACATTCTTAAAAGCCTCCAAATAAGCAAACATGCCCTTAGATTTGCAGATACGCCCTACCATTACGATTAACTTTTCATCAGGATTCAAATAATATTTTTGTTTCCATTTTCGCTTCGTCATTTCTGAAAAAGACTTTCTTATCGTTCTCATACCATGAGAGATTAATGCAATCTTTTCTTTAGAAACCTGATAACATTCGTACAAGATATCATAGGTATCTTCTGACAGGCAAACCACCCGGTCAGCCATTTGACATTGTTCTGCTTCACGTCGATATAATTCTATTATCCCCTTATAACAGAAAGAAATCTTTTCTTTCGTCTTAGATATCAATTTCCTGAATAATGTAACATCACCCAGCAATGGAGTAGTCCAACTAAATTCATGTATAACACAAATTTGTTTCGACAGTGAAAAATAGTTGCGTGTCATGCGCATCAACTTATCACAAGGAACATAGTTAAATAGAAAAAAAGTATTATCTGAATCTGGAATATATTGTTTCAGCAATGAACAAATCTCTTCACATTCTTCGAAGGGATTGACACAAAATGTTTTAGGGAATAGAAAATATTCTAACTCCCCACGCATACAGATACTAAATTCCTCTACATTAGTGCGAAACATAATCATGCAGATATGCGTATCTTTCCATTGCGTAGCACATTGTGCAAAATCCTTTAAGAAGGTCCCCACTCCACTTCCGGATGATATAGAATAATCATCGTATATGCACACCGTCTTCATAACTCTTGCTCTAAAAGTTTAAAACAATGAACCTCTAATGATTTCCTACACTCTAAATATTGAGCTATTTGTTGTAGTTGTGAATCCATATCTTTATTAGATTTGTTTGCAAGGTATGTCCACCTTACTTCATATCCAAATATTATCAGAAAAAATGTACCGAACGTAGCCTTTTTTTATACCGAACGTCATATACCTATAGAAATAATCCTTATAAACAGAAATATATCTAAAAAACTGATACCTTTGCCTCTGACAAATAATCCTTTTTAACCACACAAGCATGAAAACCACAATACCAATCTTCTTTGCAATCAATGAAGAATACATTGACCATTGCTGTACCTCTATATAAAGGCAAAATAAAGCTGATTCCCAATATCTATAATTTCACTACCAGTGAAACTTTGCATACCCCTGAAATGTTATCCGGCATCATCATCATTCATTATACCGGAAGTATAAAGCCATGGCATCAAGAGTACACTTGGCAAGTATTAAAAGAGCTATATTGCAAATACAATAGCTCTATGAACAAAATCAAAGATCGACTTTTATCAAGGTGGATGGAACGAACGATTGAGCTTTTTCAATTAAGCCAAAAAACGAACGATACAGAATTAGAGAAGGCAGCAGATC
The DNA here is from genome assembly GCF_019633765.1 of Bacteroides sp. 11BF. Taxonomy (NCBI): domain Bacteria; kingdom Pseudomonadati; phylum Bacteroidota; class Bacteroidia; order Bacteroidales; family Bacteroidaceae; genus Bacteroides; species Bacteroides sp. 11BF. The sequence goes on along the minus strand of NZ_JAFKPJ010000021.1, from coordinate 61,914 downwards.
ATTTACTAAACAAGATAATAGACCACTGCTCTCTGGCTGTTCCTATCACTTACGAGAATGGGTTATGTGGCATTGGAACGGGAATCGAATATTTACTGCAAAAGAAACTGATCGAAGGCAATAGTGATGAAATACTACATCAAATAGACTCCGCTGTATATTCAGTCATTGAACAAAAGTCTTTGACTGACCTCGGATTAAGAAAAGGAGTTTCGGGCTTAACTTACTATTTCTATTCACGTCTATGTACAAGAGAAAACTTCAACACTTCCACAGCTTTAAAAATAAAAGAATATTTCTCTAAAAGGGGAAAATCATTTCACATCTTTTAGCTTACACAGTTTTGCCACCTTGTTATAAAATTCTACTATTGTTATCTTTAAATTTTCTGGAGCTGATAGATTTAATAAATCCAAAAGACTTATTTCCAGATTTACATACTTCAACATAGCCTGAAATGATTTTGTGCCCCAAGTATAATTATCACATTCATTGCCCCCCAAAGCATATATTAATGACGTTTTCACATTTTAGCATCTTCAATATTACATGTATTTGTATAAAAAAATAGCAGAGAAAGATAAAAAACATCTTTCTCTGCTATAAATTCAAAGAGCCATAAATGGATTCTTTCTATTTAAGATCACGCACACAACGCACATATCCGTTCCTATCATTCACAAGCCTATTTTTGTCACCTCCCCACTGCGTGTCTACAGTCGTAACAAACCTGAGATAACCATCAAAATACATCTGATAGCCGGCACTAAATGATCTTCCTCCGTTCATATCCCGTCTGGAAAATCCTGTCCGAGAATGAATAACTTGTCCATCTTTCATATTCAAAGAAGATAAATTTCCACCAAAGTCATAGACTTTAGGTCTCTCACGGTCATCCCAGTCAAACAGACTTCCGGCCATTATCATCAGTTCGGCTTCATTGGGTAAGCGCCATGTTCCCAAATCGCTCTGATCCGGATTCTGAAAATAATAAGTACACGGAGAGTTTCCTTTCTCTATATCGTTCATCAAGGTAGTCCAAGTTTCGTAGTAATATTCACCACTCCTGTTCGGATTATCCAAATCCTTCCGCTTGTCTATTCTATTGGCTATATATTTGGCAACTTCGAATCCTTTCTGATAAATCGTATTAATCTGTGAGGTCTCGTTATGTGCCGGAAGTTCATAAATAGCCCTTGCAGATCTGGTAGTGTTGGAAGGTAAATTGTCAGCCCTGAAAATCAGATACTCATCCTCTGTCCATTTGTTGATCAGTGTCTTACTGAGTTCCTTAGCTATTTCATCAAGATGATAACTATGATCCTCCGAGGTTTCCAAGATTCCCAGATCCCTGATCAGTCTCACATCCGAAAAAGGAGTTCTTTCTCCAGGACTTGCCGTTTTCTGGTAATCAAAATTATATATAGGAGTCATACTATGCGATTCTTCTACAAAGATAATAGTATTAGGGCTGTTCAATGTCAAGTTGGTACTTCCCATAAAAGCTCTTGAGGTGAATAATGCTGTAGCATTATCCGACGGAGCGTGCCCAACAAGCCTGCTCTTTAACGGCAATACCCGCTCTGCCACATACAACATGTTTGTTTCACAAACAGAAGGAATATACCATTGCATTTCATTCGCTTGCATCTGTCCGTCACGGTTGTTGTCCCTGTTTCGCAAGAACGGGGTGAAGCAGGCATATGTAGCATGATAATTCTTCATGGCCAGGTTAGTGTGATCCATACTTAGTGTCAACTTCGCATTATTGACCTTTGTCATAACTTGCCATAAAGTTTTCTCTTTTCCTCTAAGCATAGGATCAGGCATTATATTATCAGTTAATCCTCCGGTACGCCTGCTCATCAAAGACCATGTGTTTGCCCAACCATTGGAATAGTATTTATTATAAAAAGCATCCGGTTCACTGGGAGCTCTTACCGACCAATCCAAATCAGGGGTTTCATTCACATTCTCCACGCCCCAAACGCGCATACCGTCAGGACTGTTGACAAACACCGTTTTTATGGACATTTGCCGAATAGTAACAATGGCTTGATGATAGCGTGACTGTCCGTCAGGAGAAATTTCATGCGACGTGTTCACCAGCAAATCAAACGTACGATCCGGGGAGTTGGCAAAGGTTTTCCACAAATTTTTATCCTTGGGAGCATTCTCCTGCATAGGATTTTGTTCGTAAAAAAATTCATTGGCATAAACAGTTACTTTACAAAGCCCCGAAGCCGCATTGAATACATAATCAGGTTCATTCATCAGCCTGTAAAGGAACTGCTCCAGCGAAAGCAGATTAGCACCCGTATCGGAGAAATATTGCATATCCTCGTTTCCATTGTCGGCCAGAGTGCTTGGATGGATATAGAATTTGAGCCAGTCCGTATCAGCCTTTTTTTCTTTAGAAGGAATATAATTGTTATTCTTCAACTGTTCCAATTCCGCTTTCGTATAAGAGATAATCTTGTCACAGAACGGTGTGCGTATAGCAAAAGAAATCATGGCGTCATCTTTCAGAGTACCATCCGGGTTGAAGATGGCAAGTTCATCTTTCTTAAAACGCATCAGCCCCTGTTCATAATGACAGTCAAAATTGAATGACCGGTGTGCGTCATACACCAGTCCCTCTACTCCAGGAGCAGATTCCTCCTCTTTTGCCTTGTCCGATTTTGCTTCTACAACCAGATCATTCATGCCTTTAATGGTCACATTATAGGTATAATGTACGTTACGTTCTATATCATAATCATTGGCCGGATCATTTTCTGCCGTATATCCCAGATAAATGCGGTAAGTCACCCTTCCGAAACGTTCGGTAGAAGTATCACCGGTTGCAAGATTCTGACGTAACTCACCTGTAAATTCAATATAGGGAGCCAGATCCGGGGCATATTCCGTCTCACCGTTTTGCAGATTAGGTTTGTCAGTTGCACCTGCAACGGGAGACTTCAGTTGCTTCTGCCTCAGGTCATACCCCTTCCTTTCCGCACTATAACCGGGGGAAGCCGGGGAAATAGCCTTCTTTGCAACCTTTCGGTTTTCGGGCATATAGAATGAAGTGGTGAGATTGTCGGCATCACCCTCGAACTGGAAATATTCCGAGACCCAGTATAATTTTTTGTCCACCCCGTCAGCATCCCATGAAGCAGTCTGATCAGCTCCTTTTGCATGTTCCGCAATGAAGGTCGATCCCGGCACATTACCAAGACGATATGTTCCAGGCTCAAATGTGAGTCCGGCAATTGTTTGCAGGTTCAACGTGATTTTGGCTTCCGAGCGTTTTAAGGAGACTTCGATCTGTTTTGTAGCGGTAGAAACCGTTACTGTTTGGGTTAGCGACATCAATAAGTTACCATTCGGACGAAACAGGGTATGAACAGTCATGGCCGCTCTTACTTTTTCCAGGTCTGAATATTTTGAAATCCCGTTTAATACTTCAGGCTCCACATGAAACAACCCGTCAGCGTCCGATTTATAGTTCCCCAGAAGAAACAGTGTCTTTTTCCCTGTTGTAAGACTGATATTTTTCAATAATCCCATGCTGGTGGGCGCATCTGCATCCACTTCACCTGTGGATGTTGTAAGATCAGTTGCAGCCTGAATAAGATCGGCTCTTGAATATTCACGTGAGTATTCCACGTTACCGGAAGAATTGAAAACCCACAGGTAAAGGTTATAGATTTTTCTCTCTTCACTTTCCAGTAAGACGGAACGTGTCTTGGCCGTATTAGCTGCCGTACCGACACTTATGTCCACCGTCGTGGGAACTCCCTCCGTGACACCGCTCCCTTGAAAAATTTCTTCATCCGTACAGGATGCAAAGAGGGACAGTAACAGCAGAATAAAATAAGTTATTTTCAGCTTGTATCGTTTCATAAATAATAAAAATTATCGTGATAAATTCTCGTATACATCATTGGAATGGAGGAAGATCTACCTTTTTACTATTCCAAGGCTCAACCCGGTAAATAATCTCTTTATCTGAAGATTCCGGCAGGACTATGAATACTTTATAATCCCGATTCGGATAAATAGGACCGGAATATACTCCGGGAGAAGTCTCCTCACCAACATCAAGCAGGAAAGTCCTCGTTTTTGTTTGTGATTCATCTCCTCCTGTAAAATAATCCAATGTCAACTGTATTTTCGGGTGATTTTGCTTTTTCTGCCAGGAATTACTTTCCGGAATATAAGGAGCCAGATACTGGGGCACAACAAACTGTTCGTATAATCGAGCTTCCATTGCCACATAATCAATCTCTCCCTCGGCAGTAAGGGGAGCCTCGTATACAGTCAATTGTGCTCCTTCATTTTTTACCCCATAAGAATATGTACCTGTATGTTCCATAGCCTTTCCTGTTCCTGGGGTGGAGGCGGCCAGCTGAGTTTTCTCGGAATCATTTTCCCTGAAAGAGGGAGACATCAATACAGGAAAGTTCAAAAAGGAAATCCCTTGGTAATTATACGTAACCTGACCGTAACGGGGTGCGCTTGCTATATATACTCTGATACGGGCAAAATCACGGAATAGGGGAACTGTTATCTCTTGCGCCAGCTTTCCTGATGCGGGCAGAACAGATGCCACCGTTTTCCCCGAAAGCAAACTCAAATGTAGTCTGTTAGACACGCCGGGCAAATCTGCCCAAGCGACAACAGAAGTTCCTTTCCAGTCAATAATCTTTTCATCTGCAGGAGAAGGAGTTACACCGTCATAAGGATTATTCACAGGTAATCCCAAACTTCCATCCTGCTGTTCCTTAATAATAGCAGGAAAAGCAGCACCTGCAAATTCCTCTTTGGAGATTTCCTCCGTACCAGATCCTAAGAAGTCCCATGGAATCTTATTCTGAAGATTGCCTTCAGGAGTATAATAAGGTAGATCCTTTCCTGTCTGGTTAGGAGCATACAATGCATAAAACTCGGTTTCCCCCTTAGGAATACGTATATTGATCTGATATTGTCCGTCCACCCCGGTTGAATTGAAGGGAAGCAGTTGATTATACACATACCGGTTCAAATCTCTGTTAAAGATCATAAGTGCTATCCTTGGCTGGGCGGGAGCTTGAGGAAACAGCGTACCGGTCTTAAACCACTGAAAAGGATCAGAGGAAAGTTCATCCAGCAGATCGCTGTCACCGGTTTCAACACCTCTGGTTGTAAGATTTAGTCTGACAGTCACAGCATCCTCATCGGAAAACTGTTCCGAAACAGTATCTTCCTTCTGGCAGGATACCGAAATAAAGCAAAGGACCAATGACATCGTTATCATAGAATACCTCACAGCCTTCATCATACGAATATATTTAATATTTTTCAACATAATATTAATCAATCAGTTATAGGAACCACATCAACAGCTTCCCATGGTTTTACACTTATACTCAGTGAGAGGGGATTCTGGCGGAAAAACAGTGGAAGAACCGCTTCTTGCCGTCCCGTTATCCATATCTGCTCGGGATATTGTGCGATATATTGTGCCACATCTACAGTACAAAGAACCTTGTCACCCTGCATAAGACGGATCGTTAACGGGTCCTTGTCATCAAAGCGCAGGGTATTGAAGTCAAGCACGAAGCGATCATTCTCCTCGCCTGTGACAAACGGAAGGTCAAAAGAAGTTTCACCAGCCCGCTGTCCGGAAAGATAGAAACGTGCGGAAAGTGATTCCATTGTCAGGCGAAAACCTGCCTCCTTGTTCTGCTCAAACCAAGTCTGCGAATTGTTATCATCATCGGAAAGGACTACCGCATGGATTTTCACATGCTGGGAATAAAGGCGAACTACGTCACGGGACTCGTTCATAACTTTAGATGTAATAGCTGTTTCTCCCAGGTATAACCTGTCAAACGTACCGGATGCCCGTCCGTCCTTTTCCATAAGTTCGGGGCGGGAAACCGACGAACCTTTGTAGCTGTCCTCTTTACCAATAATCGTTTCTGTCAAAGCGTTGCCTACGGCCACCACTTTATAATCCCCTTCCGGAAGCGTGACCTCCAGCGGTGAAAGTAACCGTTCCCTCTCCAAGTGATGCCTTTCTACAAGAACTTCGCCTTTGGCATCAAAAATAAAGACATCAATACCATCCACATATTCCTGTAGATGTTCCTGATTGTCATCAGCCAGATAGGAAAAGACAATCGTGTTGCCAAGACAGCCGCTCAAATCGTCATATACCCGATCACAGGCGGTCACGAGATATAAAGTGAGTAGTAGCCCCAGCCAAGTGGGTATGTATCTTATGTTCATACTTTATACTAATTATTATAATTCAATACAGATAACTTCCCCGAATAGATAACATATACTTCTCCCGGGAATAATAAAAAAGGGAGGGGATAACCTTTCCCCTCCCCGAGAGTACAGGCGGATCCGGTATTGACCTGTCAGAGCCAACACGGGAGAACCGCTCCGGCAAGTGGCTATTACTCTCCTATCTATTATCAGTCAAGGATAGGGAATACGTTCACAGCAGTCCAAGCTTGTACTTGAACACGAACAATAACATTCACATTTTCATCTTCCAAATCTTCCTGACCGCCCGGTTCGGGAGTCACTCCTTCCGGAATGGTCGGATCTGTATCCACCAGGATACCTTGTCCGTTGTTCAATGTGCTAAGATTCAGATTAATCAGGTAACCACCCTTACCGGCCGGAACATCAGTCGTACCGTCTGTCGCACCTTCTGTCTTCGCATAACCGGATATAACTACAAAACGTCTGTCTGCAGATACGCCCGCATCACCTGTTTTGAAAACGAAAGCAAGTTTGGGAGCATTATTAGTCTTTCCGTAACCGGTAATTCCATTTGCGAAAAAGTTAAATGCCGCAGCTTTTTTACCTGCTCCGAAATCAAAGGCAGTTGCTGTAAAGTAGGAAGATACATCGGACAGGTCTGTCTTGCCATCAGGTTTGAATGTTCCATTGGTAAAATTATATCTGTCACCTGCATAAGTCTTGGCCCAGAACCAGTTTGCCTCTTCTTCCACTGTAAGTGCAGGAATAGAAAGCGTTCTACTGAAACGGTTCATCAGGATACCCTGGTTCGCAGAGGTCACGTCAACAACCTGCAACCATTTGCTCAAAGCGGCTTTCTTGCTAAGGTCAGACTTACCATCCCACACTTCCTTATTGAAGCCATCGGCAGCAGCCTTGAAAGCCGTCCATGCATCATCACTGGTTTTTCCGTTGTTTTCAGCCTTACCCAGCCATGTCTTGCACCACAGTTCTGCCTCAGCCTTTTTTCCGTCTTTCCAAGTAACTTTGATAAATTTGGTTCCAGTCACTTGGAAGCGGTTCATGCTGGCAGCCAAGGTAAGTTCCGCTTTCTTAACAGTACGCTTATCCTGCTGAGGACTGACACCATAAGGTTCAGCTCCAACAGTGGTAAGTACTTCGGAACCAGCATAAATCACTTCATTAATTTTTGCCTTCAACAGTTGTTTGCTAATATCAGACACAGGTTTGTTCTCAACCAACGCTCCTTGAGGGTTTGCAATAACAAGAGCTTTTGTTGCACCTTTGTCCACGTTAAGGAATTTATAACCTCCTGTCGCTTCACCGGCTCCCACAGCGATAGTTGAAGTCAGCTTGTTAAAATCATCAGACCCCTTCGCAAACTCTTTCGCAAAGACAATACTATCTCCATTTAACAAGTACACATGCAGTTTTTCAACCGTTGCCGGATCACCATTGTTGGCAGTGTCCTGCAAATCGCCCATGACGGCACGTGTCCCGGGACCGGGCAATGCTACTGACATCATCACATCAACCGGCTGATTAGCACCCTCCGGTACAACCAGATTTTCTTCATTGCTACATGCAGCAAACAACGCCAGCGAAGCCACTGCAAAATACTTCATTACTTTCATGATTTGAATTGTTTTTAAATTTAAAATACTAATACTATATATATCTGAGTTACATCTGTATCCCTTGTTTATTTTCTCGTCCTTCGGCTATTCGGAAAGTTTTTGCATGGAGCCACCGCTCACACCGGCTTTCTTCAGCAATTCTTCCGCCTGTCTCCAGTCACCCTTCATGTTATAGGCGACAGCCATGGGGAAAAGGGCACGGCTGTCATTCTTCACCGCCTCCAATACCCGCAACGCACCGTCCGCATCCTTCCCGTACTTCAACAGAGCGTTGGCATAGTTAAGGATTGCCACGGTGTCATCCGGGAACTGTTCGTATGCCTTCTTGTACACCGGTAGAGGATTCTCACCTTGGGAAGCATACAGTCCGGCCAGCTGGTACATCTCGTACTGGCTGAGACACTCGGGTTTCATCTCAAAAATTCCAGGAAGTTCCTCCACCGTATAGGGTCTCACGTCAAAACTGAGACTGAAGGTTGTGCGTCGCAGGGACGGGTAGAACTCTTTCAAGAGCACCTGATAGCTTCTGCCGTCATCCAGAGCGCGGATGGCTGTCTCGCGTTCGGTATCACGCCCGTTATGTTCGATGATAAAAAGGATTTCTTCTTTGTTGGCAAGAGTGGAGCTGCTGACCGCCGCCTTAAGGCCCTCCCAGTCCTCCCCGACACCTTCGGTACGATAAACCGATGCTTTTTTCAAGGCGGGGTATTGACTGGAAATATATTCTGAAAGGGTTTGAGTCCGTCGTTGTGCGAGGGATTTGTTGTAGTCGAAACCTCCTTCAGGAGAGGCATAGCCTTTTATATTCACCTCCTTGAGTTCCGTTCCCTGAATGTTCAGGTTCTCCGAAAGGAACCCCTTCAGTCTGTCAAGCTCCTGAGCGTTGCCGGCAAACTGCTCCTGCAGGTCGTGACGTGCCACGGGAAAGACCACCTTGCAGTCAAAGGAGTCCTTGTAGCACTTGACCAGCACTTTCTCCGGTTCAATGAAGTTGTAGGCATAATCCTTCGATCCAAAAAGTGGAATGCCAGCTTGAAACACAACACCTTCATTCTCACTCACACCACATTCGGCACAGCCATATAACTTTTCATCCACAACAAGATGACCGTCAGCCATCCATCTTTCAAAAGGAAAACTGCTTTTGAACGTCAGAGGTGTTTCTTTCAACTTCTTGACTGAATATACCTCTCCGTAGCCAAGCTGGTCACTTTTCAGATTATGCAGGGTCTTGCGACGTTTAATGACCTTATACCTCTTTTGACCGGAAATACATATAGGCTTCAACTCCACACTTTTTGTACCATCCACTGAAACAAAGCGAGGAGAAATACACATCATTTGCTGGCTTTTCAACTTTTCGACAAGCCCTATTGAGAATTCTATATCCAGTTTATTCCCATCCATACGTCTCTCTACACGGCTTCCGGAATAATCCCAATACAAGCCACCATCTAACGATAAAGTTTTCTGGGCAAAGGTCAACAGGGGAAACACCCCCAAGCAACCAATAATAAAAATCTGCTTCTTGTAATATTGTAACGATTTCATAATATACTTTTTAGTGTAAAAGAATAAAAACTCGGGTACGCAAATCAACTATTTCAACATATAAATAATGGAAATTGCCGCTCTGGTGGGACCGATATAGTCAGCATCCCCCTTTCCCTCCTTTTTCCCGCAGGTCGTGCACTTGTACTTATCATAACGGGTATGCACATAACCTACTCCAAAAGAGGCCTCGATATTGAAACGGTTGGAAATCACCCACTGGTAACCAGCACTCAACCCGCCTCCCCAGAAATAGCCCTCGTAGCGGTGGTCCTTCATTTTTCCATCCCCTTTTTGGAGGACGAAAGGCACGTCAATGCCACCTATGTTCATCTGCCCGCCATGCGCATGCAATCCGAAGAACCAACCGTTGAAAACGTCACACGTCCAGTAACGGAGCTCGGGCTGTACCAGCCAATGGCTGAGCTTTTTTGTCTTATACCGGGAGGAGGTGGCATCTTTCGTATAAAAAAAGAAATTCATACCCACCTGGGTGTCAAGCGTCCATTTCCTTCCCATTGAGAACTCAAGGGAGAGGTTCGGAGTCTTCAAGGCGTCATACGCCAGATTGTTCTTAATGGAGACCTTTTGCGAAAAGGCCCCTACCGAACAAAGCAAAAATACCAGAAGAAAAATCTGTTTCATCATACTATTATTCATTTATTTTCATTGTTTATTAAAAGAGGACAGACAAGGACTATTTTTACATAACAAGCATTAACGGGAATGCAACTTCCAGGGAAAAAATCTAAAACATTTCTTATGCGTATGGAGTGGCATAATCCTCTTCTTTTTAATTACGGTACAAAATTAAGATCTATGACTCGTCTTATTATTTCCACTTCAGCTCTATTGTTTATCATTTCTATATGTGTAGGCTATTTTATTAGTTTTACTAACCTTTGTGGAAGATTTCCCAAATATATTTTGCTGGAACCCCCAAATACATAAGAAATTGCTGCCGTGATGAAGATTCGCATCTATACCTTTCGAGCGCGGGAAAATAGGAGTGAAACGTGATTGATAAAACCCCATGTATCATATCAAATCTCCCCCTAACAACAAAAGATAGCGATTTCCGACCGACCTATTTTCGATTATCTCCTTCCCGGCAAGATAGGAAAGATTCCGAGGGTTTAAAATGGGGGACCTTGCGAGTCGGGATGCATATGGTTATATGCTGTTGGATATTCTGCGCCTGCCGAGTGCATCCTTCACGCATTTCATAAAACCCTCGATTACCAGAGCAACAGTCTTACGGTCAATCCCCTGCTCTTCGGAGATCCGGTTTATAATATCAGCCTTAGTCATATTACAGTTTTAATGTTCGTACTATTTCTGTCGTTTAGGAGCAGGGGAAAATCCCCACCACCAAGGAGCAGTCCGTTCCTCAGGCATGTCCCTGCCCGATATCGTTAATACCGTTTGAACAAACGGTTATTGTTTCTTTATCAGGTCACGTATTTCTGAAAGCAGCTTTTCCTCATTGCTCGGGGCAGGTGGAGGCAAGGGAGCCTCTTCCTTCTTACGCCTGAGGTTGGAAAGCAGGCGGATAAACAGGAAAATGGCAAAAGCGATAATTACAAAATCCAGCATGGTCTGGATAAAGTTTCCATAGTTTATCGTGACAGCCGCCCGTTCAACCCCGTTGACCACCCGGGCAGGCTCCAACTCCCATCTCAGTTCCGAGAAATTGGTCCCGCCCACCAGCAGTCCTATGGGGGGCATGATGATATCCGCCACCATTGAAGAGATTATTTTCCCGAAGGCACCACCTATGATTATACCCACGGCCATGTCTACCACGTTTCCGCGCATAGCAAACACCTTGAAATCTTGTAAAAAACTACTTTTTGACATATCTTGATTTTAGTTGTTAATGTATCAAACAAAGAGGAATGACAGAAAAAGCACATTCTCCAGTCATCCCCTTTCTATCATCGCTGTTTGTCACTATGAATACACACGATATGCACGAGGACAAGTGTCAACCCGAGGCCAAGTCTGCCAATTTGCCACCTTCCTTCTTTTCCTTCCGAGCAGTACACACCCAGCGTGATCGCTGGGTTTATATGACAGCCGGACACCCCGATCATCTCAAACACATACCTGTTCATAACATTTCAAATTACATGTGGAATTAAATACAGTCAATACATTCAGTTCATGTGACTGCACTTTCCCAGTTATTTCCCGAGCAGCATTCAGCGGTTGCGTGATTCCGTTCTCGCGTTGATCGTACAGATACTTACCCGGTTCCAGTCAGGCTCCTCAAACATATTTCCTACTCCCTGACCTTCGGCCACAATCCGTTCTTCTGCAATTCCATACTTGTTCACCAGCATTTTTTTCACGATCTCCGCTCTTTGTCGGGCGATTCGATCGTTAACTTCCACGCTTCCCTCAGGGGAAGCATATCCTTTGATGACCACGCTTGCTTCCTTGTGGTTCTTTAAATAAGTCGCAATACGTTCGACGTTCGGGAGTTGGGAGTTGTCAACGGTTGTCCTGCCCTGACGGAAAGTTATGACGGATTCCAATGTCTTCCTGCTATTGTCAATGGTATCTTTCACAATTTTCGGCTCTTGATTCCGGCATTTGTCCAGCGCAGTTTTCAGTTCCGTCACTTTCCGGGCTGCTTCCTCCAACGCTTCGGTATTTTTCCCGACTTGTGAATGAAGTTCGTTGATTTTCTCATTCAGGATATCTACCTCCTGCTGGTCGTAGGGTTTCACCTTTGTAAAGTAATGTTTCCCGTTGCTGCACCCAAAGTGATACTTCAGTCCAGCAGATATTTCCCATACGGCCCGTTTAGAATGGAAACTCACGGCTTCAGCCCCCATAGCGTTCATGTCATAGACCAAAGCCGGTTTAAGGGCCAATGTCCATGCCTTGCTCTCTCCCAGATTGAAATTAAAATTCAGTCCCAGTTTTGTTGACATGCTGTTCTGATCGGAACCCACTCTCCGGTTCATGTAATAATGCAACCATCCAATCCCAGCCACAGCTTCGATTTCAAAGGGTCTGGGAACTCCCGTATAGGTTCCAAGGAGATTGTTTAGGTTCACCAGCCCCAACAGGCTGACATTGGAACGGTCGAAAGCGGTCCTGCTTTGTGAAGTGTTAAAGCTCCCAACTGCCTCCAGGCCGAAACCGAAAACCGGTGTCAATTGTTTATTCAATTCTATCCCCGTAATTGGGCGCAAGTTTCCAAAGAAAGAGTAATGTGTCAACGGGGTTGTCCCTCCCGCACTGATGCCGATGGACCAATTGTCCAGGAACTTGTTACCTTCTACAGCAGTCTGGGCATTTGTATGACACACAACAATACCTGCCAAAAACAAACTCACAAAAATTTTCTTCATAAGGCTTTATGTTTTAATTGTCTTGCAAATATTGGTGTTTTTGCAAAATCCACCATTTCCATTTCAGCTCTTTCTTTTACCATTATGATTTAAGGAACAATCATATTCCTAAAAAAGTATATTTAGTTAGGGATTTTGTCGAATTACACAACGGTTTGGCATTAATAATAGGGCAATGAATTATATAATAAGTTAAAGAAAGTGACTAATCAATAGTGCAATGAAAATCAAAGAACTGTTGTTAAGAATAGCAGTACTATTCTTTTATATAGCAGGATTTACCAGTTGCAATAACGATAATCTAAATTTTCGGTTGCCTAAACTCTACAAGTGTTTTTCGATATGAAAAACAGCTACAATGGCACAGTGGATATTTCGTAGTTATGGTGGTGAAGCTACAGATTCCATTTACAAGGATATTCTGTTGACGTTAATAATTACGCCATTCACACATTAAATCCGCTCCTGCCAGGTTACTGACATTAATTCTATTAAGCTATCATTAGAGAAAAACACCATACCCATGCCACACTTACAGGATAAAATATAATTTTTCATAAGCTATTAATCAATAGATCTGTTTTTAACTCTTTCTCTAAGAGCTGTAAAACCTCTCTTAACTCTGTGATTTTACACTTCTTGCCGATTGCTTCAACGTTAGTTTGATGTAGTCACACGGGTATACTTTGACTTTTAGAGTTGACAAAGTTTTCTATTATCACCGAGTTTTAAGATACAAATACACACAAAGGATATTTCTGAAGGACCTGAATCATTCTATACTAATAAAATAGCAGATTTTATTTTAATTGTCGCTAATCGACTTGTTATGTAAGCAGGAATTCCCAAAAGGAATATGAAACAGAATATACAAGAAAAAGTGAAAAGACAATCGGAAAATAAAGAATACTCATTGTTGTAACCTCTTTTAAGTAAGTCCAAAGCACAAAAGAAATCTTATGATAGTGTGAAATTCAGATTACTCGCCGTCTGAGACGGTATAAAAAATATTAGAGCGAATAGATTCTTTAGTTTTTATAATAAATAAAACAACACACATAACTATTCTCATTTTGGCTCTATCATTTACCAATCACTTACTACTATCTACTTAAGGTGTTTTCGACTCACTTTTTATCTGCTCTCTCCATTCTTTTGGAGAACATCCCAAGCATCTCTTACAAAATCTAGAGAAATGCGCTAAAGATGAAAAGTTCAGTTCATAGACAATACTTCCGAGTGGTATGTCTGTAACCGAAAGTTTATACTTGATTTCTCGCACTAACTGTTCCTCCATCCATACAGACGGTGTTTTCCCGAATTCTGCCAAAAACTGTCTCTTGAAAGCGGACAGGGAAATCCCGCAGGTCGATGCCAGTTCTTTCACTGTTTTACACCTTTTGTAATTATTCAGGACCTTGTTTCTAAAGTCCTGAGAGCGACCTATAATCATGTAGAAGAAACCTGCCAATTCCTGCTTAGAATAGTAAAAACGCATACTCCAGAAAAGCTCCTTAATTTTTATCTCATGAAAATGGATACAGTTCGCCCCATCTTTCAGATAACACTCAAGGAGTTCAAGAAATCTGTATAACCGATCCTTAATCTCAAGAGGTTCCATACGATATTCGACAACATCCCTCAAATGGAACAGTTCTGAAAAGGAGACCTTCTGACAAGGCCAAATACCGCCCTCGAACAGGGCAACCACAACCTCACATTTTTCCAACGAGTAGGTGCTGAACAGACTCTCACGACAAACAAAGACCATTTGCCCCTCTGAAATCGTAAATTGAAATTCGTTACACGAAAGGCGAAGGCTTCCCTTCAGTACAAACAGTATGCAGTCATTCTGCAACTCTTCCTCGTGTTCCAGTCCCTTATCAAATGTATAGTACTGGAACCCTTCTTGCACACATCTCGCATAATTGTAACAAGACTTGTGTTCGTTCAAATAAAAAAGTTTCATAGCTTATTCTCCTCTTATTGGAGTTCAATATTATTTCTCTAATTATCAGTCATTTATATAACGAATATCTATTTCATTGTCTAATTAGTATTATAATTTACAATATAAGTATAAAAAATACACATAAAAAAAATCAGTGAGAAGTACCCGTCAATCACTGAACTGATTGACGGGCATCCTCTTAACTAAAAATAAAGAAATTATCTTGTCAGATTCGGATTCTTTTGAGAATCAGTATCGGGATATGGAAGATACATTAGGTTATTATTCCACACTTTATTCGGATATTCCACTGATTCTTTCACCTTAACGCCATTACCGACTTCTACGTACTCGTTAGCCACTCTTTCCTCAAAAGTGTCCTTCAGCTTATTCATACGGAACTGATCCGCACGACGTGTGACGAGAGCCACCCAGTAACCTGCCACCTCCCAGCCATGTTCCTTATAAGCTGCTTCGGCAAGTTCATCAGCAGAAAGTCCATTCAGTGCTCCCAGTCCGGCACGCCCACGGACATCATTCAGACACTTAAATGCCAACTCATCTGTCTGACCCGTCCTGGCCTTGGCTTCCGCATACCACAACAAAACCTCCGAATAACGAATGATTCTATGCCGATGATCATTGCACATGTTCTGACTGGCCGGCTTTGTATAATCATACGGGGCATCAGTATTCACCTTTGACGCAGGATCCCAGTTTACGGAGAATATACTGAACATTGGGTGGTGTTCCGGAACGACGGGGGTACCGTCCTCCTTTAACTCCCACCAGTCAACCAAGGTTCCGTCTTTCAGACGAATCTTGGGATCATAGGTCGCATCTTTTCTCGGACCGTCAGGAAACTCCTTCCAGAAACGAATTTCCCCCCAAGCGTCTCCCCAGCCACCCAGCGATTCAAACTGGTTACAGGAGGTGAGTTCCGAATCCTGGGTCCAATCCACGAATGGAGAATAGTTTATACCGAGTACTGTTTCCAAGTTATAATTATTACTCATGGCATACACATCTTTGTAATCCTTATCGAGCTTGTACTCATATTCACCTTTGTTCACCCCATCAATGACCTCCTTTGCCTTTTCAGCAGCCTTTGCATAGTATTCCGTTTTATTCATGGGCCAACCGGCCATAGCCATATATACTGCTGCCAAAGTTGACTTTACAGCTTGTCGGGTTACATACACGTTTACACCATTCATAAAGCGAGGAGCTGCACTATACACTGTAGGCAATATGGCCTCGGCTTCGGTCAGGTCCTGTATAATTTGTCTATATACTTCTTCCACTGGTGTCAGAGGCTTGGTATAATCGTCATTGACATTGTCCAGATTCATCGGCAATGGTCCCCAAAGACGTACAAGAGTAAAATAGGCATATGCCCTCCAATACTTCGCTTGTCCCAAAGCAATATTTATTTCATCCTGAGTGGTAGGTGTTTTCGATGCCCCTTGTATGATTAAATTAGCAGCCTTTACAATAGCGTAGTGCATGTTCCATGCATCTTTCACTCCCTTATTATTATTTACTGCTGCAAATTTATCCATTTCAGCGGCCGGCTGCTTGTTACTCCCCGGGTTAGTTGTTATATCATCCCCCTGCCACTGAGGTAATTGCATATTCGTATATACCTGAGAAGCATTAACCTTCTGATAAAGGGCATATACACTCATGTTCAACTCATCCTGTGTTGAAAAAAAATTTTTAGAAGTCAGTGTACCTCTGGGATTCTCTGTTAAAAAATCACTACATGATGATAATAACAATGATAAGGTAAGCATGCTGCCTACAATTATTCTAATATTCATAAAGTATTTCATTTTTAGATTTAAAAATTCATCCGGAGACCGAAAGTGAATGTTCTCGGGGACGGATAGGCACCCATATCAATACCTGCATCCACATCAACACTATTGTTTGAGAATGTGGTACCGGCAGGATCCATTCCTTTATACCCAGTTATCGTAAATAGATTTTGACAACTAAAAGTAAGCCGCAAATCAGCAAAGCCCGTTGCCTTCTTGGGGAAGGTATATGAAAGGCTTATATTTTCCAGACGTAGAAAATCTGCGTTCTCCAACCATTTGGTTGAGACAGGCTGCAAATTATTGCCACCTGCGGTCAGACTCGGATAAATTGCTGACAAACCTACCTTGTCAAACCCCTTCAAATAAGCATCTGCCAAGGTCACGAAGCGGGAGTTTCCTTCAGCAGACGCCATTGTGTATCTTACAAGATTCAAACGTTTGGCTCCGAAAGAACTGTTAAAAAACAAGTTCAGATCCCAATTTTTGTAAGACAAAGAATTATTCCATCCCAAAGTAAAATCAGGAGTAGCCTTACCGATAGCTTTGCGGTCTCCACCATCTATCGTCTTATTGTCATCTACATCCTTGTAAGTATCATGTCCTTTTTCATCCAAACCGGTCCATTCATAACCCCAGAAAGTGCCAATAGCCTCACCCGGCTTGATGATAGTAGCATAATCGACCATACCGGAAGCCGGACTGGATCCGTTAATAAAATCATTCTCACCGCCGGAAAGACGTTCTACACGGTTCTTCAAATAAGTGCCATTCAAGGTGGAGGACCATTGGAATTGATCATTCTGTATGATTCGGGCGGTCACGCTCAAATCAATACCACGATTACTGATCTCACCGTCATTCACCCAGAAAGAGTTACCGCCGACATATCCGGGGATACTTCTTTTGAGTAACGCATCAGTAGTGCGCTTGTAGAAATAGTCCACACTGAAATTCAATCTTCTGTCAAACAAAGAAAACTCCACCCCTAGGTCGAACTGTTTGGTCTTCTCCCACGTAAGGTCCGGAGTCGCTATTTCATTTGCCCAATAACCGGTAAAATTACTGGTTGTCCCGAAATTGTATGCAGTAGCACTCATAAGCCCCATAGTCGCATAAGGACTGATGGCTTGACTACCCACAATACCATAGCTTGCGCGAAGTTTAATATCCTGAACCGTAGAAACGTTCTTCATAAAATCCTCATTGCTCAACGTCCAAGCTGCGGCAATAGAAGGGAAGCACCCCCATTTCTTCTTGGCGAAGCGAGAGGAGCCGTCAGCACGGAATGTGCCAGTCAACATATACCGATCTCTGTAATTATATATGACGCGGACGACTCCAGACATCAGCGCCCATTGGTTGTAACCGTTGTTTGCATCACGAGAGGAAGCCATACTCACATTCCACCAGCCCACACCTTCGGTCAGCAGGTTATTACCCGTTATACCAATAGTCCTGGTTTCGGACGAGGTCACTTCATATACGGCCGTAGCTGTTAAATGGTGGTCGTTCCAGGAACCTGTATATGTCAGATTGTTAGAGCTTTGCAACATCAGGCGGTAAATATCATTATTACCCATTCCACTCTTGGTACCTACCCTTTTAGAACTGAAACTATAGTTTTTCTCGTCATAATAGTCCACTCCATTGGTTGTTGTGAATGTTAACCCTTTCATTACATCGAAACGTAAATCCAAACGTCCGTTGAAAACGTTAGTCATTGTTTCTCCCGATTGTAACTTTAGGATACCAACCGGGTTGGAAGCTATGGAATTATAAGTATCGGTATTATAGTTCCCATTTTCGGCCATCATTGCCATTGTCGGCGAATAATTCAAAGCAATCCATATCGGATTGTCCTTGCTTGATGCAAAAGAACCACCATGACGAATACCATGGGAAGCATTGACATCGGCCGTAATATGCAACCTGTCTGCAAGTTGTGAGGAGATGTTTACCTTAGCCTGATAACGTTCGTTCTTCGACTCAATGACCACACCTTCCTGACTCATATAATTGGCAGAAATATAATATTGGGTCTTCTCACTACCATTGGATACAGCCAATTTATAATTTTGGGTAATCCCGGTCCGAAATACCTCATCCTGCCAGTCGATACCGGCTGAACCATTCTTATAGGATTGCATTTCCTCATCCGAAAAATCGATACCCTTGACCTCCTTCAATGCCAGAGCATAATCGTAAGATCCCAAAATGTCATATTTCTTATAAACATTGGAAATGCCCACTGATGCATCAAACATAATTTCTCGCACACCAGCCTTACCACTTTTAGTGGTGATCAGAACAACCCCGTTCGAACCTCTGGAACCATATATGGCCGTAGATGAAGCATCCTTGAGAACCTGCATGGAACGGATATCCTCAGGATTGATACCATCCAAACCACTTTCCCGGACAATTCCATCGACCACATACAAAGGATCATTGCTTTTACTGATAGAGTTCGCACCGCGGACACGAATCTTCACACTTCCGCCAGGGACACCACTGTTCTCTACATGAACACCACTGACACGCCCCTGAAGAGCATCTGCAACCTGAGTTATCGGCTGATCTTTAAAATTCTTATTATCCAGTACGGCAACGGAACCTGCCATATCCGCTTTTCTTACCACACCATAACCAATTACAACCACTTCATCCAATATTTCAGTATCTTCCTTCAGAACAACATTCAAAGATCCCCCTGTCCAAGAAATCTCCTTGGCCTGATAACCTACATAAGAAATAACAATGGTATCCCCCTTTTTTACATTCTTCAAGGAAAAATCACCATCGAGCCCCGTAATAACACCGTTAGTTGTTCCTTTAGCCAACACGGATGCTCCGATAATACTTTCACCATTGGAATCCTTGACAACCCCATGGCAGATATCATTCTGTTGTACAATTTGTCCCCCCGAAGAAGAGGGATCAGGGAACGCATAAACCTGCATCCCACACAAAAGCGAAAGCGACAGAATTGCCCCCGCTGTTTTTTGAAGTGCATTCATAAGTTAATTAATTAAAAAAATACTCTTAGGCATTACAAAATTTCAATACATAAATTACATTCTCCTATATTATATCTCCTTGGTTGACACATTAAAACTCTCAATAAGGAAATTTACATCCGTTGCATACTCCTTCTCCATACGGTTAACTTCTTTGTCATTAATCGAAGCCATTACTTTTATATGAAGTCGTTTACCCGCCTCCGAGATACCGTGAGGGAAGCATTACAAGTTATGAAAAAGACCTTTCCATTTATACAGCAAAATATGGCTGTCGCCTTTATTTAAGCAGAGTAAGAATCACCGATATCATCGTACAACATGACGGAGGTACTCTTGTCAGCACACCGATACTTACACCGAATGAATCAGTGTCACTGGCTACTGTTTGACTGTTCTGGTTATGAGCTATCGGACAACTATTGGCAGCGGTCAGTTTATGAACTTTATTATTTTCGTGCATTATAATTCTAATATTTATTATTTCTACAAATATCCAACAATCACACAAGATAAAGCTTATCAATTCAGACCTCATGCTTATCAATACGCACATCTATGAAAAGTAATTACAAATAACTTCCTTATTTAATCAATACCACAAATGAGTAACTTTTGCACATTAGTAAGTAGCCCATTTCTTGATACAGACGACCGATATATCTTTTCGTATGTTTCAGAAATCCCGTGTTATCCCTCCTTATTTCCATACCAGATATCTTCCGCAGCTACCACGGATAACCACCAAACTCCCACTCGGCACAGACATAAGATCCAGAACGAAGAATGCCCCTCCTCCCTTCCTCTCCAGCGATCCTTATATATTCCACCAGATTCTTATCTCCGGAAAATCCTACTTTCCAGGTTCAATCTCGTGGAGATTCCAAAAGATATAAGCCACCACGATATTGAACCCCATTCCTTTCATCATCTGCAAACGGTGGCGCCAATATTGGTGTCGAATATGGGTGTAATGACACATGTTATTTCCACTGACCAGCTTTAATATCGCCTTGCGACAAGTGATATTTATTGATTGGTCGTATCGGACTGTTTTTTATTGTTCAACGACACAACACGTACCCAATCGACCCACATCTCTCCCGGCAAATCTTCATCGTGAATTTCTCCCGGCCATGTCACCCTACCGTTCAAATCGCCTCCCAACGAGAAGTTCAGAATTATATTGAAAGTGTACTCACAAAACGGATACTGTAATTTCTCCTTATCCAAATATTGGTTCTCATATCTCCAGGTCTCTTTACCGTCGACATAGAATATAAGTTCCTTTTCAGTCCGCTCCACTGCATATATATGCTCCTCAGTCACATCAAAATTTTTGTCAGGATTCTTGTTGGTTACCCCCGCAGAGCCGCTTTCTCCATTTATATAATAAGTATGTACCGTCTGATAGATCTGCATGGGAGTGCCTTGAACCCATTCCATAAGATCTATTTCTCCCCCTCTGGGCCATTCCGGTGCTCCTATGGGCATTTGCCAGATTGCGGGAAATCCACCACGAACCAACCCTGTTAATCTAGCCTTAACCTCTAAACGGGTATCACAGGGAAAACCTATTTTGGAAAACACCCCACCATTTTTATAAATCCCATTATCTTTACAGGCTCTCAACTTCAAATAACCATTTTCCACTTTTACATTTTCATACCCATCCACAGCCTTGAAATGCTGTGACCAGGCATTGTTGGCGTACGTGCAGAGTTTCCATACCGCTGTATCAGGTACGACGGAACTCCCGTCAAAACCGTCTACAAATAAGACATTGTCCAATGTACTCGATCCGACTTTTACTTTTTCTCCAGCACATACATGGGTAGCAATTCCACCCGCAATAAATAGCAAATAATATAAGATTCGTCTCATATAATTATATTTTGAAAAGATTATAAACTCTATTTTTTCTATAAAGCATGTCACTTGTTATTTTTCTCATCAGACTTTTGCAGCAGGACATCACCGTCATCCCAGTTCGAAGGCCATCCACCAAGGAGCACAGAAGAAAAAAACAAATAAAATTATTTTTCATACTTTTTTAAGTTCATATTTAAAACGTCCATCAACAAGAGACATCCAAATATCCACCCCCAAAACATCACAAAGAGTAAATAAAATCATATATATTAATTTAGGATTATTTATGGATGCAAAGGAAATGTGCATAAATCCAAAAACAGTCAGAAATCATTTAAAAAAACTCCTATAACATCCAAAAACATAAAAAAACGCTTCAATACAGAAGCGACAAAAATCTAACACTAATTCCATCCCCTACATATTGCTTTTGAAGAGATATTTTGTAGATATCAAGGACTCTCAGCTTAAGCTTACCGCTAATTAACACAGTATCACCAAACAACATCAATGAGATATCTGGACTAACCAACACCAGAAATAGGCAATAAAACACTCCTATTTGCCCAACCATACTATACGCCAACAACCAATTAGTAAAACAGCATTATTCTACAGTCTACAAAAAACAATCAGGTTTACGATTCTTTAATAACGCTCTCTAATGATATCCTCAAAAAATATCATAGTTAATACCACCTACACGTTTTAAATTATCCTTAAATAAGATGCTGATACATCAAGAATGCTGAAAGCGGCCGAGCCGTCGTCATCAGCATAACGCACGCCCATTCCTTTTATTTATGAGTCATATTCCCAGTAAAACAGCATGTAGTGTATAAAGAAAACTATGCCATCAACTTTAACAGCAGAATCTTGGCTGAAACTTTATCCAACATAAAAGAAACATACGTCTTCTTTTGCAAACTAATCCCCAATAGTTGATTCCTATAAATATTAGGTACAGAGAGAGAAAAATCATGTAGAAAGAATTATGCATTATCCAATATCATATTTTTTTACTTAGCATAAAGAATTAATGAACATTTCTTATTCAAATGCTGTTTATAAACAAAAAACGAACTTAAAATATCACAAAAAGCAAAAATGCACAGAACATTTACCCTATTTATAATATTGACATTTATCAATACATTCTCAATTTTAGGTCATGACATAAACTACCAGTTTACGTCTATTTCCATTGCGGAAGGATTATCTCAGTCCACCGTTCAATCCATACTGTTAGATAAAAAAGGGAAATTATGGATAGGAACCAAAAATGGTTTGAACTTTTATACTGGACAAAATTTAAAAGTATTCAAAAAGCTCTCCAACGACAGATATTCTTTACCCAATAATGACATTATACATCTAACCCAGGATTCTCTTAATAATATATGGATATCCACCAGACAAGGTATGGTGACATATGATGAAAAACACGGGATTTTCATTCCCATTAACCAGAATATAATTTACTCCTCTTTATGTGTAAAAGGGGGAATACTTTTTGGAAGCGAGAATCGAATATATAAATATGACTATCAAAAGCGCTCTTCCAAATCTGTTTGTATCAACCCACAGGGGGATACAGACAATGATATTACAAAATATAGAGTACAGAGAATTATAGCCTTTTCTGAAAAGGAGGTACTAATTGCCACCAGAAGAGATGGGATATACATATTAAACCACCAGACTATGCAGCTACGACATTTTTTCTCTTGCTCAAACAATATTTTGCAAGGGGCATGTCTGTCTTCAAATGGATGTATATATTTATCCTTCTGGGGAGAAGGACTATTTTGTTATGAAAGAACAGGAAAACTTATAAAACAGTATACAAGCGAAAACTCTGGATTAACAAACAATTATGTATTGGATATAATAGAAAAAAAAGGATATCTATGGTTAGCCACTGATGGAGGGGGAATCAATCGTTTAAAACTGTCTAATGAAAAATTCTCTAATTTTTACCATATTGCTGGAGATGAAAATTCACTCCCTGTAAACTCTATTACTATATTATACGAGGATGACAATGGATCTTTATGGGCTGGAAGTGTTAGAGGAGGAGTTTTCAACATCAAAGAAAGTTATATACGTACCTATAAGGACTCCCCCTTAGGATATATTAACGGATTGAGCGAGAAATCAGTGACGAGTTTTTACGAAGAGCCTAATGGAAAACTGTGGATTGGTACGGATGGGGGTGGAATAAACCTGTATGATCCTCAGTCAGGAAGTTTCAAGCATTTCCCGTCTACTTATGGAGATAAGGTGGTTTCTATAGCCCCAGTATCAGAAAAAGAACTAATGGTATCTGTTTACACAAAGGGATTTTTTTTATTCGAAAAGCATACGGGACTTTATCGACCGTTTTTGATAAAAAACGACAGTATTAATTTCAGGCAGTGCTTTTACGGATATATTCCACGCGCCCATCGGGTGACAAACGATAAAATATATATACTAAGCAAGGATATATGGGTATATGATATAAATAATAAAAAATTCTCTCCGATCAAAACTGATAAGAATTATCAACTGCCAACCTCAGTCATGGCATATTCTGATGAAAGGATATCTCTGACAATGAGTGGGAACAAAGTATTCCAGATTACTAACAAAAATGACAGTATCAAACTTCTTTTCCAAATAGACAAAAAAGAAGTCATCACTGCAGTTGATTATGACGGGAAAAATAAAATATGGGTGGGAACAACAGCAGGAATGGGATATTACAACATAAAAGAAAGAAAATATTTTAAAATTGGGTCACAGCTATTCAGTGACATTACTGCGCTCCACTATGACCTATCTTCAGAGAGGATATGGATTTGCGCACAAAACCATCTGTTTTCCTATTGTATAAAAGAAAACAAGTTTATTCAATGGAACAGAAGCGACGGATTCCATCCCAATGAAATAATATTTACTTATCAACAACGGACTGAAAAAAATAACCGATATCTTTATTTCGGCGGCATAGAAGGATTGGTCCGAATTAACACAAATATCCCGAACCCTAATGAGCCATACCCTGAAATAGAGCTATATAGTATAGAACTAAACGGACAGCCACAAACATCCGAGATAGATATCCAAAATATAAAGATTCCATGGAAATATAATACACTGGTACTACGTATATATATTAAAAACAAAGATATTTTCCAGCGCGTTCCATTCCGATACATCATAAACGGAGATGTTTATAAGAGTATTGAATCATATAATCCGATGCTGGAGCTGTCCAATTTGGCTCCAGGTAAATATCACATTGAAGTAGCATGTATGACAAAAGATGGAAACTATACCACCCCCATCCATCTCACAGATATCCATGTCACCCCACCATGGTATAAAACGAACTGGTTTGTTGTATTATGTTGCATTTGCATCGCAGGGGGAGTCATTGCAGGAATGTTTATTTTTAATACAAGAAAAGAAATTAGAATACAAAAAAGATTAAAAGAATACAGGCAATATCTTAATGAAAAGAAGATAGATTTCCTTATCCACATAAACCATGAATTACGTACTCCTTTGACATTAATTTATTCTCCGCTAAAACGCCTAATAGAAAAAAGTAGGTCACAAGACCTGCCTCAATATCTGATACCACAATTACAATCGATATTCAATCAAGCGCAACATATGAGGGAAATAGTGGACATGGTGCTGGACTGGAATAGCATAGAAGCAAGCTATAGTAAATTGAAAATACAAAGAAATAAATTAAATGAATGGCTAACCGACATTATCAAATATTTTGCTGATGAAGCAAAAGAAAAAGGAATATATATAAAATTGCAACTAGACCCCAATATAGAGGAGGTATGGTTTGACAGACAAAAGTGCCATACTGTACTATCAAACTTGCTAATGAATGCACTGAAATTCAGCATGGCTGATAGTTGTATAACAGTATGCACACAAAGATTTGAAGACAAGTTCAGAATATCAGTTGTAGATGAAGGAACCGGTATACAAGATTCGGATATGGCAAATCTTTTCACACGATTTTATAAAGGCAATCACAAGGAAAAAGGGAGTGGATTCGGATTATATTATGCCAAAATAATCATGGAAATGCATGGAGGAAATATTGGGGCACATAATAACATCAACAAAGGAGCTACATTCTATATAGAGTTGCCGTTTCTTAATACAAATGAAAAAGAAGAATCCACAAGGCTACAACTAAAAGAATCTCCCCTTACTGACATAATACAAGATTCACATTTCGATTGCACCGAAAAGACTATACTTATCGTAGAGGATGAAAAGGAATTAAGGGAATACCTAATAGAATCTTTAACAGAGTTTTTTAAGAAAGTTTATGCAGCAGACAACGCTATCTCAGCGTTAGAAATATGCAGAGAGAAACAGCCATCTGTCATTGTCAGTGACGTTATGATGCCCCAAATGAACGGCTTTGAATTATGCCGTCAAATAAAAAATGACATCCAGATAAGCCATATCCCCGTAATACTCTTAACAGCACGTTATGACCATACAGGAATAACAACTGGATATAAATCTGGAGCTGATGCTTACATTCCCAAGCCGTTTGATATAGACTCTCTAAAGGCCGTCATTGGAAACATCTATCAAAATAGAGAAAAAATACACAGGCAATACATTACTACGAACCAGACAATTTCCCTCCAAACTTCAACAAATAGTAAAGCCGATGAGGATTTTATGAAAAAGATAAATGCAGTTATACATGAACATCTATCTGAGGAGGAGTTTTCCGTCCAAACATTAGCAGACACCATGACAATAAGTCGATCTTCATTATACAGCAAGATAAAGATTATAACAGGATTAGGTGTAAATGACTATATAAATAGATTACGAATTGAAGAAGCAATATCACTGCTTATTAATACAAATTTAAATATAAATGAAATTGCCAGTGAAGTAGGCTTCACTTACCCCCGATATTTTAGTTCAACATTCAAACAAATGAAAGGAGTGACTCCGAAACAATTTAGAGAAGAAAATCGTATAAAATAAGTAAAATTATATAAACTACAATATACGAACAATCGGCACATAAAATTTTAAATAAAAACATATACTCTTTTTTTTGAAGAATAAAGAGTATATGTTACTTAATACACTATACATTAATTAGAGATATCCCCCAATAACCACAAAAAGCCAACTAACTCGTAATAAACCAGTTGGCTTTTTTGTGTCTTTAGATATTCCCCCGCAAATACGGTTTAACTGCTAAAATGAGAGAAATACACCCTGTTAGGGGGGGGACAGTTCCCCCATTATTCCAAACCAACATGCTCCCATCTGATTGATAAGTGAAACTATGTTACCGCCGTACTAAGTATACTTGCACGAACCGGCAATTTCACAAAATTATCCAACTGGACATACGAAATGCTATCTACCAATTCCTTCACTGAGATAGAGTCCTCTCTATCTAAAACACTTGTCATCTCAACAATCGGACAATCAGATGGCACCTAAACTAATAAATCTATTTTCTCTGAATGGAGAGAAGAGCAACCCATCAGATACGCCAATATACCCCAATACAAAACTAATCGAACTTTATCCATACCTATTTATATTTAAGCAAAAATATGAATAAAAAATCGGCTTCATTTACACTACCTATTTAATGAATAAAAAGGTGAATACGAGTACCCTAACTTCTCAATAATAATTCTTCTATTTTAAAGTTGCAATCATCAAAATCGGATTGCTATCCTCAGTCGCACTTTCCAAAACTCGGATTAGCTCCTTTTTCTTGGATTCATCTATTACAGTAGTTGATTTTATTTGGTCTATATCAATCCAGTTTTCATCACCACCGGGTTCTAATATATCTATCCAGTATTTACCGGAAGAACGGCTGTCAACAGTAAAATCACCTCCACCTAAATCATTATCTAACACAAAATCACGTTTCATTTGGCGCAAAGGAAAGCTAAACCAGGGCACATCACGCTCGGTTATTGCGCTTTGTCGCTTCTGCAATCTAACACTTCCATCTTTTTTATTATAGCAATAGGTATATACCTCCTCGCCTTTACTACCCACCAAATAAATGAAAGCTTTAGTCGGATAGTAGGACTTGATCGAAAAATAATCGAAAGCCTTTCTGTCTTTAAACCATAAATGAGTCGCTTCATAATCCCCTTTTTCTTCATCTGTAAAGATTGCATATTGAGGCAAAAGTTGGTTTGTCGCATCATCATAACAATAAATAGTATCAGTATCCGGATATTTAAGGGTCAATTGGGCATTATAAGTATCCATACTGGTTAGATATTCCCTCCAATAATTAACCATTCGGTCCATATTGGCACGGTTGGCTATAATCAGTTCTTCTTTACCTACATGTGCCGGATTTTTAAAATATTTCTTTTTTTGAAAGTCGTCGCTCAAAGAAACGAATGACCACAATAAATCTTTATCTATCGGCCTATACAATCCGAAATTTTGAGTAGCAAAGAATTTTTGATTATTCAAGATATATTGATCATACACAGAAGAAAACAATTGCAAAATTATTTGAATATCAACAATCTTTCTTTTAAAGTTTCCTTCAAAATCGTATGCTAAAACACCGTTAGTATTGGCTATAATATACACTTCTTTTTTATCTTCATCGACAAGAAAAGTTGAATAAGTGGTATATTCACCCGGACCCTGGCCGATGCTACCTATTTTATTAAGAAATTTTCCTGAACGGGAAAAACGATAAATATAGAATTCGCGTCCATGATCTATCCATATATTATGATCAGTTACTTGTATTCGTCTTATTTCACCTAACATAGATTGATCTGTCATTTCCAAAAGAACGATTTCCAATTTCTCCGCCACCTCACTCAAAAGAAGTGAAGGTACAGTCGATACATCCTCAGAAAGATTAATGACAGGTATTCCTGACTTGGATATAGGTCCTTGCTTCTTATTGGAACTGCATCCCAATAATACAAATACACCGATCAATAATAAGAACATGTGTTTCATAGCCACAATCAAATTAAGATTTATTGTTTGTGCATAAGGATCCCACTTACCCCATATTAGAAACGAGTATCTCCCTACATGATACTTTCACGGCTACAATATACTACATTTTCGTAGTATATAAAACTTTTTAGAATTTTTCTTCTATATATTCTTCTAAAGACTAAACTTGGATCGTGTCATTTTTTGCCATAAGGGTCCTTTTGAGTATAGCCACTTTACGAGTGCTAATCCTATATATTTTATTATTATCCATCTTTACATGATATACTCCATCCAGACATACAAGATCTGTAACATGTTCTATATTTACTATTATTCCCCTATTTATCAGAAGAAAATTTGCAGGCAATTTTTCCAGAACATCATGCAAACTTATCAAAAACAGAATACTACCTCTTCCTTCTATTTGTATCATACAATAAGGCTTGCCATATTCCACGGCAATCAAATCCTGATACAAACAATCCCCATACGATTTCTTATATGAAAACGTTATCTTACCTTCTCCAAACTCGATTTTATCCATGACTAACCGTTTTAAATTATATAACTCAAAAGAGACCTCCCTCCTTGGTTCAAAGTTAAATCATGGTAAACAAATTCGCAAGTTATAGACCCGGACAAATAAATCAAAAAAACTGGCCACAAACACCTGTATATAAACACAATACACATAATCCATTATAAAATACCCGGACAATGGCAAATCGTTCATGTCGGTTAAAATGCATTTCTCAGTGCTATATCAGTCTCTATCTACTAAAATCCTCACAAAGAATTATCAATTTTCCATTCAAATTACTGCCCCCAATAAACAATATCTGATGATGAATGTCTATTCCTCAAATTCTATAATTAATCAGCTTATTACTCCAGAATAACCACTACGGGATTGTCTTCTTCTTTACAATCCGTTTTCTTTTTTACCTCATCACACAATTCATCAGGTTGCAGAAGAGCTACAAAGCAACCATCAGAACTCACTCCTCTAATCCTGAAAGATTGACTACTAACTGTATCCAAAAGTTTATCTCCATGCATCAACACAACTTTATGATCAGCTTTATAATATAATCCACAAAAAGCCTGCCTGCTTTTTGTATAGAATCCTGTATGAAAATGAAAATAAATGTATTTCTCATTTTCCAAAATATAATCAAACATCATTTTCTTTTCACATCCATCTTCCTCTAACCGGTCTTGATATCGCCAATGCCAATCTCCCAGTTCAAAAATTAAATAGGGTTCAATTCCATTATCGGATAATGTATAAATTGTATCATTAAATGCTTGCTTTAACCTAATATCGTCTCCAAACCGCCATAAAGAAGGACTATTAATGGCTGTGTAATACTTCCCACCATTTGTAAATGAAGCCATTGTCAAATCACCACCATAAGATGCATAATCCCCTAAAAGCTCTGATACAGACTGCAAATCATCCATAGGAAGTAAATCTACCGGCAAACCTGTTATATCTTTAATATGGTTAGAGTCTTTGTCTATACAAAATAAGGGAGATGTCTGATTGGAAGTATAGAGTTTATTGTGCCCCCATAGTTTGCCATGCCCAATGCATAAATAACTTTGCTGCAAATTATAACGGATATTATTCTCTATTCCAATTCTATCTTTATAATTTCCTGATAAGTCATAAGATATTAAATCATTAGCCCAACCTAAAATATATATTATGTTTTGGTCATAATCAACCCAATAGTTTACTTTTCCCCAAGAGTCTTTAGCATATCCATGTGGGTCTGCTCCGACATGACCTATATCTCGAATAAATTTACCAGTAAATCGATCAAAGAGCTTCAGACATTGATTTACAGAAGATACAAGTATAAAATGATCAAGAACACATACATCGGGCATTTGCCCCACAAGAGTACTATCATTTGTTTCCAATACTACATATTTCACATCAGAAGATATTGTTTGTGCCGATATTTTCCCCAAAGAATTCATTGCTGCACACACATTTATCTTATTATCCAATTCATCCCCCTTCGCACAGGAACATAAAACACAAATAAAAACAACATATAATATTTTCATACATAATTCATTTTTAATACGTCAGTTATATCATAATCTTTCCTAAGGTAATAACAGCATTCCTTGAAATGACGACAAAAGTTGCTCGATATCCCTCAATAAGGCAAAAATAGTTCTGCATAAAAGGAGCAAAAGATTCAAAAGAAGTATCAGATTTCATGTATGCAAAATTTTAAACTACTATCAGTCTTAAATTGCGCATCTTCTGTTTATCTACTATATTTAAGGTTTGAAATTCATTTTTCAAAGATAAAAATTACATTTCATCAAGACAAATTTTAGTACAAGAACCTGCACATATCAAATTAAATATCAACCACATCAAGCACACACCGCAATAAATAAGCTGTAATCAATTAAGTATCAAACGAATCATTTACAAGGAAGCAAACCTAATTTATTCGTTTCATAAACCATTATTAATAAGAACATTTACATTACAAACGGTATCTTTACCTAAGCCCGCATACCCAGGCTCATCAGCCTACATACCCGGGCTCATCAGCCCGCATACCCGGGCCCATTAGCCCCCATACCCGGACTCAGATAAAGAAACAACCATTTCCACTAAAGATAGCAAGGAATACAAAATGCTTTTAAAGACTTAAACAGTTAAAAAACAAACATTATCTATTTATATATCAAGTCATTAAAACGAATATCCCTCCTAAAAAAGAGGGTGGAAGATGGAAGATAGAGGTGGAAGATAAATGGCCTTAAAACGGTATCTTCCACCCTATTAAACTACAGATAATCAATCGGTAATCTCAAAAAAGGTGGAAGATGGAAGATCGAAATGCACTTTTCGTATGAGAGGAGAAGATGGAAAGCCTTAATACTTCAATCCATAGAAGCACATATTGTTTTCACCTATCTTATCTCCTCCCGTATAAGGCAATAAAACCAATGAATCCGTAAAAGCCAGATCCGGATAAATTTTTGAACCGGCAGGAATCACGTATTCTGCACTATTCATCAGGTCAGTAGATATACACATGACAGAAAAAGGCTTGCCTGCTACTCCATGCCCATCCAATGGTCCCTGCTGAACTCGCCAGAATACGTCATGGTACGCATCATAGCACAATGGGAAATAATAACCGGTTTTCAGACATCCGAAACCGGGTTCCTCTTCGTTCATATCCGGTAAACGGAAAAAAGAATCTGTAAAGGTAGAAGGGAAATCATATTCTTTACTCTTCTTTGCCGACAAATCGTAAACATAAACTTTGGAAGATGCCGGAAAATTATAAATCAGCCAGTCTCCGTGAGGAAGTACATTGATGCAACTCAATAATTGCATGTCTCCCTCCTTCTTTATGATATCAGGACAATCTATTTCCACTTCATTCCGTATACTCCAATCATCGCACGAAATGACCAATACTTTCTTAGGATATTCTCCTGTAGCATCTTTCTCATAAGAATAAAGAGGTAATGCCACTACCCCCTTACTGGCATCAAATCCAAAGAAACTATACACACTAAAATAAATAGAAAGACCGGGTACGGCTATGCCATATCCATCTTCCTTAACCTGAGACAAATCATTCAGCAGTTTCTTAGACAATACTTTCCCGTCCTGACCAACGCGATACAAACCATTGGTAGTAAATATAATAAATGAATCCTTATAATAGCCAATCCCTTTGGGAGTAAGGATCTGATCCGGCCCCTCCTTAGCCAAAATTACTTGCCGCAAAGGCTGACAATCGGTCAGATTCAAAATATCAACAGAGTGAAGTTTACCATTATAAGCTACTAAACACTGTTTACCATCAATACGGGCTGATGTGGAATAACAAAAACTACCGGCGTAGCTCTGTAGATAATCGTCATTTACATCAAAAGCAAAAGCTTCCACCCTCTCAAGCGCGGACTTTACGGCTATTTTTTTCTCTCCACAAGCAGTGAAGCAAAGGATCAGCCCTAAAGTTAACACACTGATAAAAAAGTCTTTCTGTATCATATCGTTCGTTTTAGTCGTTATTATTTTAAAGTCGTTATGGATATCACCGGATTATCTCCCATACGTAATTGATTGACCAATGAATCCAATTCTTGCCTGCGGGATGGTAATAAAGCTTCCGGATAGCGTTCTGCCTTTTTTGCATAGGAAACAGCATGAGCGTTTATCAACTGATTACCAAAACCTATACCGGAAAAGATAAAATCAAAACCTCCGGATAAGTCATCCTTTACAATTACATTCGAAAACGTCCTTTGATCTTTATCATACAAACCTGTGAAATTGTTATTCCTTAAAATATAGGAAACGAATAAGTAGTGATCCGATTCAAACACTTGCTGAACAGAAATAGCCTGATAACGATTCTTTGGATCAGCTTCATTGACAGAAACATTGATCTCATAACCTGAACAATCAAACTGCCAGGCAACCGTCTTTTCTCCCTGTCCATCTATCCTATAAATAAGATTCTCAAATGCAGGTTTAAAATAAACAGCTCCCTGATAATTGTACATCAAATCGCGAGTAGACATCAGAGCTTTATAAGACTTATATTTCTCAACATAGCCTTGCCACACTTTTAACTCCTTACCGATTTCGTCTGTCAGAAAGAGTTGTAACGGATTATCCCGATCTATGTAAAACCGGCTATCACTATAAAGGATATGCCCTTTATCAAATACCGCACAGGCATCGCCATTGAGATGCGGAACCGGTATACGTTTTATAAATTTTCCATTCAGATCATAGCAGACCAGTATTCTTATATCATGTACATATACTCTTTTCTCCGAATAATCATAAGAGAACGACAGTCCCACAAGATAATTCTCCGTCTTTTGACCATACTCACCAATCCGGTTGAGTAACTTCCCGTTCTTATCGAAACGAAAATAATTTCTCATCTGCCGGTCATATACCAGAATATCATCTCCGGTATAGATGATGCGATATTCATCGCACAAGAAAAAGTCATCCGTTGTTTCCAAAGAAATAAAGTGAATATCGGAAGCTATTTCGCTAAGCATTATCACCTTGGGTTCATGGGTAATGGCTTCCGAAAGATTCAGTACTACAGTGTCGGTCTGTTGGGCAAAGCCCGGCAATAATCCCCAAAGCGTCAAGAAAAGACATATATACTTTTTCATAATCCTGCCTGTTTATTAAATATAAGGTTCGGAATCGGTTCTTCAAAAATAGGAAATATATTTGAAAGGAACAAACTTCCGCACTAAAAAATGAAGATGTATTGATATGTTTATCAGACTTATACGAATATATCGTAGAATCCCCACTGATAACCAGACAAATATTGAACAATTCGTTAATGGGAAAAGCATATTCAGTTGCAGAACTTTATACGGAGAAATACACAATGTCAGAGAATCTATCATTTTTATGACGAAAAATTGGAGTTACAAGATTTCTGCTAACCGGACTTTTCTATTGAAAACGAGAAACAGAAAGGAAAATGAATAAAAAAAGAAGAAGTATACAACAAAAATGGATAAATCCGGAAAAACAGCATAATCATGCAAACAGGATATGAACAAACAGGATATGGTAAGTTAACTTCATGGAAGGAGTAAGTTAACTTACCTCCGGTAGAAAGTTAATTCTTTGTCAGCAGAAAGTTAACTTCCTTAAAACGGAGGATAAATCACTGATAAAATTTTGGAAAAAAAATGCCGGTCGCATACTAAAAGAAGAAGAAGTTCAAATAGACAATAGAAAGCAAACAACAAGCATAGAAGACAATTGGACAGATAAAGCAAGGCATACCAACCACAAATTGATACAAATCAGCGAAAGTCTATGATATAGACAAATACAAAAGCCAAATGCAGCGCAAAAAATGCGCTGCATTAATTTCCATCCGGATTTATACGGTTACAGACAGAGTTTACCGAACAAATTGTAAATTTGACAAAATGAAACTAACTCGTCATTTAGGAGGAAAATCGACTATAACAACGAAATTACTTCTGACCGACACCCCCTGATCTGACATTCCGGGTGACAATTTAGCTTGCCGGATCAGTCTTAAAGCTTCTTCATCCAATTCCTTCAGGCCACAAGTTCCCTTCCCCTTGTTCTTCATAGCCCCGCTCTGAGGGTCGAGATCCCATCCATAACTGATGCCTACACCGCTAATTGTTCCGTCTTTTTCTGCGATGCCATGCACAAGAACACGCTTACCCTTTTTCGGGTCCCAATCTTTATATTTATTATGAGTACGGAAATAATTAATCGCATCAGGAAGTTCAGCTGAATAAGGAGATGCACTCCACACTGTATCCGCCTCTGAAGCTACTCCGGGCTGAACGGCAGTCTTTATCAATTCTTCTTTTGCCGGTTGTTGTTTTTGTGTCGGTTCTTCCTGAACCGGAATAGCAGAAAGTATCAGACCTTCTCCTTTTGACTTAAGCTTACCAACCAGAATGTAGTTATTATCGTCAACGGAAATTGAATTCTTTAATTTTGTAAGTCGATCTGATTCTTCTTTAGAAAAACGTTCGGGTTTGGCAAGAACCTTTTCCAATTCATCAATCAAATCTCCCGGATCGAGATTCATCAGAAAACGTCCGTCCTGAAAGCAATCGTACGGATACTCGACCGGAATACCTCCAAGTTCATCAATCACCAATGTACAATAAGTCCCTTTCAGGCTATATTTATCTATCAGGATATTCATTGGAGGCATACCCTGCCCATTAACCACCTCTGTTATGATGTTGACCCAATAATGTCCGGGAAACTCCGTATATGTATGCTTGGGAATATCCTGAGTCCCGAAATTGGCGGTAAAAACAGGAACCAAACGATTTTCTTTCGCATCATAGTGATACAAAGAGTCTTGTACGGCAGACCAATTAAAGATGAAAAAGTCAAAAGAACCCGCATTCCGATTACTGCTCACTTCATTGCTGTAATCATCATAAGTATAATAAGGAGTCGAACTGATGGACTGCAACACATTTCCTTTGAGATCTTGTTGCCAAAGCACAAGCTCATTTTCCAAATCCCGGAAAGGTAAGATACCCATAGTCAATCGATTCTTTTTCGTATCTACCCGGAACACTCCCTTAGGAATTCTGGCAGGCAAAGGTATCGGAGGAAGTAAATTTCCATCCAAATCAAAAACCAATAGTTGATTCGAGGTCCACGGAAGCATATAAATCCGATTATTCACTTCATCAATCTGAGCATCATAAATATTGGTATACTCACCGGGACCTTGCCCAAGTCCGCCAATCTGATGCAGGAAAGTCCCATTCTTATCAAATAACTTATAGGGCATCAAATAACTTCCCAGAAGCATGTACCGATCAGAGACCACCATATATCCGGGCTTGACTAATGCCGTATCCCGGGTTTCAAGCTTGATAATCTCCAGGCCATCTACCAGCTGACTAAGCCGTATCTGCATGGTATCTTTTATTAGCCCGACGTCCAACACCATTATACTGTCAATACCGACCTGTTTCCAAGTGCCCACCAAAGGACAATCATCCAGAGATTTCTCATCAGATGTTTTTATTCCCGAACAAGAAGCATGCAAAAGAAGTACTCCGCAAAATAAAAGAAAATGAAGTGATTTCATAGTTTGTGTATTAATGAATAAATCAATGACAAAGGTAGATAAAGAAAAAAGAAAAAAAGAAAAAGGAAGCGGACATTATAGCAGCCATTTTCCATTCATTATCAACATCTTATATTAAAACACATGTAATACTGACGGACATATCACCTGAAACTGCTTCTTTTTCATTATTTTTGCCCGTACAAAAACAATGAGAAGGATGGAACACCCACTTAACCAATTCAAATACTGTCCGAAATGTGGTTCAGCCCATTTTGAGATTCACAACGAGAAGTCCAAACAATGTACCGATTGCGGGTTCGTTTATTATTTCAACCCGTCATCGGCTACAGTGGCACTGATTCTGAATGAGCAAGACGAGTTACTGGTATGTCGTCGTGCCAAAGAACCGGCTAAAGACACGCTGGACCTTCCGGGCGGTTTCATCGACATGAACGAAACGGGTGAAGAAGGAGTGGCTCGGGAAGTAGAAGAGGAAACCGGACTAAAAGTGAAAAAGGCAACCTACCTGTTTTCACTTCCGAACATTTATATCTATTCCGGGTTTCCTGTACATACGCTCGACATGTTTTTCCTTTGCCAAGTGGAAAACACAAGTCACTTTGAGGCAATGGATGATGTAGCAGACTCGTTTTTCGTCCCATTGAACCAAATTAATCCCGAAGAGTTCGGACTCGGCTCTATCAAAAAAGGGTTAAAAAGATTCCTGAAAGAGAGGTAAAATACATAAAAACAAGTACTTTTGTCAAAACTCTGAATTATGAAAAAAAAGATATCACGATTGATATGTGCCGTGGCATGTTGTGTGCCTGTCGCTCTGCAGGCACAAACCAGCGAGAAAATAACGTCTCCCGTAAATCTGTATAAAGAAGGGAAAGAGCTGTTTCTGCAAAAGAACTATGCAGCCGCTATGCCTCCCCTACGCACATTCGTCCGCCAGAAAGCGGATGTGAACCTGAAAGAAGAGGCTGAATACATGTTGGTATGCTCGGCATATGAATTGAAAGACCGCAATGCCATCGCACAACTGCGCAGCTATCTGGATACCTATCCGGACACTCCTCACGCCAACCGGATTTATGCACTGATAGCTTCCGCTTATTTTTACCAGGGGAACTATGACGAAGCACTTGCCCTGTTCAACTCTTCACGTCTCGACCTGCTGGGCAATGAAGAACGGGACGACATGACCTACCAGTTGGCTACCTGCTACCTGAAAGTAGGCAATGTCAAAGAAGCGGCCATCTGGTTCGAAACCCTGAAAGCAAGCAGTCCC
This sequence comes from Bacteroides sp. 11BF, assembly GCF_019633765.1. Classification (NCBI taxonomy): domain Bacteria; kingdom Pseudomonadati; phylum Bacteroidota; class Bacteroidia; order Bacteroidales; family Bacteroidaceae; genus Bacteroides; species Bacteroides sp. 11BF. The sequence continues at coordinate 24,522 of NZ_JAFKPJ010000021.1, read as the reverse complement.
AAGTATGCGAATGACTGCTCATACTATATCTCATACATCCGATACACGCAGAAACGGTACGATGAAGCACTGAAAGGCTTTCTCCCATTACAGGATGACGCTAAATACAAAGCCCTGGTACCCTATTACATTGCTGAAATCTATGCCATCAAGAAGAACTATGACAAGGCTCAGATCGTGGCCCAGAATTACCTGTCTGCCTATCCGCAAAACGAACACGCCGCTGAAATGTACCGGATTCTGGGAGATGCATATTATCATTTCGGAGATTATCACAAGGCGGTCACTTCTTTCCGAAATTATCTGGAAAAAGAAAATGCACCCCGAAGAGATGCACTCTATATGCTGGGCCTGTCTTATTTCCAGACCGGTGTTTTCTCTAAAGCTGCCGAAACACTTGGAGAAGTCACTACCGAAAACGACGCGTTGACACAGAATGCTTACTTGCATATGGGACTTGCCTATCTGCATCTGGCTGAAAAGAACAAAGCACGCATGGCATTCGAACAGGCTGCCGCTTCGAACGCAAATCCGAAGATTAAAGAACAAGCTGCCTACAATTATGCGTTATGTATCCACGAAACATCTTATTCGGCTTTCGGAGAATCGGTGACTGTCTTTGAAAAATTCCTCAATGAATTCCCCACCTCCGAATATGCCGAGATGGTAAGCAGCTATCTGGTAGAGGTATATATGAATACGCGGAGCTATGAAGCGGCACTGAAGTCAATCGACCGTATCGCCCACCCCGGCAAACGTATTCTGGAAGCCAAACAGCGTATTTTATTCCAACTGGGTACACAAGCATTTGCCAACACGCAATTCGAACAGTCCATCGGCTACTTCGACCGCTCACTCGGACTCGGACAATACAACCGGCAGACCAAAGCAGACGCCCTCTACTGGAGGGGCGAAGCATACTATCGCCTGAACCGGATGGAAGAAGCTAAACGTAACTTCACCGATTATCTGCAACTGACTCAACAGACCAATAACGAAATGTATGCCCTGGCACATTATAACTTAGGCTATATCGCATTTCATCAAAAAGATTATGTACAAGCACAAAACTGGTTCCGAAAATACATCAGCCTGGAGAAAGGAGAAAATAAAACGGCACTGGCCGATGCCTACAACCGCATCGGTGACTGCTACCTGGATGTACGTAACTTCGATGAAGCCAAACACTATTATTCACAGGCAGAAGCAATGAATACTCCCTCGGGAGATTATTCATTCTACCAACTCGCACTGGTATCGGGACTGCAAAAAGACTATTCAGGCAAAATCACCTGGCTGAACCGCCTGGCAGGTAAATATCCCGCTTCACCCTATGCCATCAGTGCTCTGTACGAAAAAGGACGTTCTTATGTCCTGATGGATAATAACCAACAGGCCATCACCTCTTTCAAGGAGTTATTGGCCAAATATCCCGAAAGCCCAGTCAGCCGCAAGGCAGCAGCGGAAATCGGTTTGCTCTACTACCAGAATGAAGATTATAACCAGGCCATTGACGCTTATAAACAGGTAGTACAGAAATATCCGGGAAGCGACGAAGCCCGCCTGGCCATGCGCGACCTGAAGTCGATCTATGTAGACATGAACCGCATCGACGAATTTGCCGCACTGGCTTCGGCCATGCCGGGCAACATCCGCTTCGATGCCAGCGAACAGGATTCACTGACCTACATGGCAGCTGAGAAGATTTATATGCGCGGACGGGTGGAACAGGCTAAAGAAAGCTTCGGAAAGTATCTGCAAACTTTCCCGGACGGAGCATTCGGACTGAATGCCCACTATTATCTCTGCCTGATAGGTAAAGAACAGAAAAATTATGATATGATTCTGGAACACTCGGGCAAGTTGCTTGAATATCCGGACAATCCGTTCTCGGAAGAAGCACTGATTATGCGTGCGGAAGTTCAGTTCAACAAAGTGCAGTTTGCCGATGCATTGGCAAGTTACAAAATGCTGAAAGAGAAAGCAACCACTGCCGAACGAAGATTGCTTGCTGAAACGGGTATGCTCCGTGCAGCTTATTTGCTGAAAGACGATACGGAAACCATCCATGCGGCAACGGCCTTGCTATCCGAAGCCAAACTGAGTCCTGAACTCAAGAATGAAGCTTTGTATTATCGGGCAAAGGCTTACCTGAACCAGAAAGGAGATAAGGCAGCCATGGCAGATTTAAAAGAGTTGGCCAAAGATACACGCAACCTGTATGGTGCGGAAGCAAAATTCCTGGTTGCACAAGAGCTGTACAACACGCAGAATTATGCAGCCGCAGAGAAAGAGTTGCTGAACTTCATCGACCAAAGCACACCACATGCCTACTGGCTGGCACGCGGGTTCATCCTCCTGTCGGATGTATACGTAGCTATGGATAAAAAGCTGGATGCCCGCCAGTACTTACTGAGCCTGCAACAGAATTACCATGCTGACGATGATATCGAGAATATGATTGAAAGCAGACTGAACAACCTTAATAAGTAACAGAGTATGAAATATAACAATTATATCCTTTTAGGAATTGCTTTTACCGCGCTGCCTGTTTCGATACTGGCTCAGACGCAACCCAAAGATACGACTGTAAACCGCACCGTAGTGGTAGAGCAGCAATATAACCCGGACATAATGGATGCTTCCAAAGTAAATGTCCTCCCTAAAGTAGAAGAGCCTACTGTCAGTAAAAAAGAGGTGGAATATGCTACATTCACTACGCCCGCCACTTCAATTCCGATGGGGACAATAGGAGCTTACACCGGCAAGGAAATACAACCGGGCTTCATTCCGGGATACGTCCGTCTGGGATACGGTAATTATGGCAATCTGGATATTTTGGCCAATTACCTGTTCCGGCTCTCGGATCAGGACAAACTGAACGTAAACTTCAAGATGGACGGAATGGACGGAAAGTTAGATATGCCTTTCGGTGATACCCGAAAATGGAATGCCTTCTATTACCGCACAAGGGCAAACGTAGATTATGTTCACCAATTTGCCAAACTGGATTTGAACGTAGCCGGTAATTTCGGCCTGAGCAACTTCAATTACGAACCCTACGGATTCAAGAAGCAGAAGTTTACTTCCGGTGATGTGCACTTCGGAGTGAAATCGACTGACGAGACCCTACCGCTGCAATACCGGGCGGAGACCAACCTGATGTTATACGGACGCCAACAATGTCAGCTCTTCGGAGGAGTAAACGAAACGCTGATACGCACCTTGGCAACCGTAAGCGGTTCAATCAGCGACGAGCAGACAGTAGCTATCGGATTTGCGATGAACAATCTGATCTACGGGAACGAACTGAAAGAAAATAAAGACCAGATAAAGAATATTTTCAAGAGCCGTACAACGCTTGATCTGAATCCCTACTACGAATTGAATGATGACAGTTGGAGAGTACATGTCGGAGCCAACGTAGACCTCTCTTTCGGAAATGGAAAAGCAGTACGTGTCTCTCCGGACGTAAAAGCTCAATATGTGTTCTCCGACAGTTACGTACTATACGCCAAAGCAACCGGAGGCAGACAGTTGAATGATTTCCGCCGATTGGAGACTTACAATCCATACCTCGATCCGGGACAGGAAGTCAGAGACACTTATGAGCAACTGAATGCCGGATTAGGATTCAAAGCCAGTCCGACACCGGGCCTCTGGTTCGATATATTCGGCGGATACCAGAATCTGAAAGATGATTTGTACCAGTCGGCAGACCAATGGATTGGTGGAAGCGGAGCAAATTATATCGCTTTGGGACAAACCAATACGGATAACTTTTACGCAGGCATCAAAGCCAGCTACGAATACAAGGACCTATTCGCCCTATCGGCAGGAGGAACCTATTATCACTGGGATACGGACAACAAAGGAACCGATTCGGGAGCTTCCAGCTACGATGAAGCATTGTTGATGAAACCGGAGTTTGATTTTGGTATTCATGCAGAAGTTCATCCGATACCCGCACTCTGGCTAAACGCAGGCTACCAATATACCCGCAGAGCCGAACGATACAGCGTAGCTTACGGGAAAAGTATTCCTGCCGTCAGCAATCTGAGCTTGGGAGCTACATATAAAATTTTCAAGGGAATCTCGGCATATGTAAAGGCTGACAATTTGCTGAATAAGAAATATCAGTACTACTTGTATTATCCGGTTGAGGGAATCAATTTTGTAGGAGGACTGAGCTTCCAGTTTTAAAAGATTCTTATAAAAAAGGTCTTTTTTTGCAAAAAATATCAGATTCTCTCTATATTATAAGGTAAAGAAAACGTTTTTTTCTACTTTTGCGGGCAATTTATATGTTTTAATATCACAGATATGCAGAAAAACCTTGTCATTGTCGAATCTCCAGCAAAAGCAAAAACGATTGAAAAGTTTCTTGGGAAAGATTTTAAAGTTCTCTCAAGTTACGGACATATTCGCGACCTGAAGAAAAAAGAATTTTCTATCGATATAGAAAAGAATTTCAAACCCAAATATGAAATACCGGAAGAGAAACAAGAGCTGGTCGATAAACTGAAAGAGGAAGCAAGCAAAGCGGAAACCGTATGGCTCGCATCCGATGAGGACCGTGAAGGAGAAGCTATTTCATGGCACCTTTACGAGGTACTGAAACTGAAACCTGAAAATACGAAGCGTATCGTTTTTCACGAAATCACCAAAACAGCCATACTGAAGGCTATCGAACAGCCGCGCGACATTGACATAAACCTGGTGAACGCTCAGCAGGCCCGCCGCATCTTAGACCGCATCGTAGGTTTCGAACTTTCACCTGTGCTGTGGAAGAAAGTGAAACCGGCGCTCTCTGCAGGCCGGGTACAATCGGTAGCAGTACGACTGATTGTAGAACGCGAACGCGAGATACAGGCTTTCAAAAGTGAAGCCTCATACCGTGTCACTGCGGTTTTCCTGGTACCGGATGCCGATGGTAAACTGGTAGAGATGAAAGCGGAGCTGGCTCGTCGCCTGAAGACGAAAAAGGAAGCCCAAAAGTTCCTCGAGTCATGCAAAGCTGCCACATTCTCCATTGAAGATATCGTAACCCGCCCGGTAAAGAAAAGTCCGGCGGCTCCCTTCACGACTTCTACCTTGCAACAGGAAGCAGCCCGCAAACTCGGGTTCACTGTAGCACAGACCATGATGGTTGCCCAGAAACTTTATGAATCGGGATTGATCACTTATATGCGTACCGACTCGGTCAACCTGTCGGAATACGCCACAGAAGGCAGCAAGGCCGCCATCGCACAGATGATGGGTGAACAGTATGTGCATCCCCGCCACTTTGCTACAAAAACCAAGGGTGCTCAGGAAGCGCACGAAGCCATTCGTCCGACTTATATGGAAAACCAGACTGTCGAAGGATCGGCGCAGGAAAGAAAGCTATACGACCTGATCTGGAAGCGTACCATAGCCTCACAAATGGCAGACGCCGAATTGGAGAAAACAACGGCAACCATTGGTATCAGTAGCGGAAGCGACAAATTCACCGCTACTGGAGAAGTTATTAAATTCGATGGTTTTCTGCGCGTATACAAAGAGTCGTATGACGATGATAACGAACAGGAAGACGAGAGCCACCTGCTGCCTCCCCTGAAAAAAGGACAGATACTGGAACATCAGGGCATTGTAGCTACCGAACGCTTCACACAACGCCCCTCGCGTTACACTGAAGCCAGCCTGGTGCGCAAACTGGAAGAATTGGGAATCGGACGTCCGTCAACTTACGCACCGACTATCTCCACCATCCAACAACGCGAATATGTAGAGAAGGGCGATAAAACCGGAGAAGAACGTTCATTCGACATACTGACTCTGAAGGATGATCAAATTACAGATGTCAAACACACGGAAGTTGTCGGGGCGGAGAAATCGAAACTGTTGCCGACCGACATCGGTACTGTAGTAAATGACTTTCTTACCGAATATTTCCCCAACATCCTGGATTATAACTTCACAGCTAACGTAGAAAAGCAATTCGACGAAATAGCCGAAGGTGATAAAAAATGGACAAGCATCATGAAGGACTTCTACAAGGAGTTCCATCCGTCAGTGGAAACGACACTGGCTACTAAAACCGAACATAAGGTAGGCGAACGTATCTTGGGAGAAGAACCTAAAACCGGAAAAACCGTATCGGTAAAAATCGGACGCTTCGGTCCCGTTGTACAGATCGGCACAGCCGACGATACGGACAAACCCCGCTTCGCACAGATGAAGAAAGGGCAGTCCATGGAGACCATCACACTGGAAGAAGCACTGGATTTATTCAAATTGCCGCGCAAAGTAGGAGAATTTGAAGAAAAAACCGTAACCATCGGTACAGGACGTTTCGGACCTTATGTATACCATGACTCTAAATATGTGTCTTTGCCCAAAACCTACGATCCGCTGGAAGTTACATTGGACGAAGCTATCGAACTGATTCTGGGCAAGCGCGAAGCAGAAGCGAAAAAGCACATCAAAAAATTCGATGAAGATCCGGAAATGGAAATCCTTAACGGCAGGTATGGCCCATACATTACTTATAAAGGAAGTAACTATAAAATCCCGAAAGATGTAGTACCGGCCGACCTGAATTACAAGACTTGTCTGGAAATCATTAAACTGCAAAGCGAAAAGGCAGAAAGCGCTCCGAAACGCGGACGCTATGCCAAGAAGAAATAGCCATACTCAAGGCTCCCCGATTAAAAAGCACGGATGATACAGAATCTGCCAACTTTCCCGAGAAGTGTGCAGCATCTGTATCATTTGTGTTTTTTTTATTTTCCCAACTATTATTCAGCAAGTTATCACTTTTATTGCATATCTTTGCCGGACAAACAAAACAAACAATCTATGAAGAAAGTCATTTTAGCAGTTGCCTCTATTGCATTGTGGGCTTCCTGCATCGAAGACGAGAAAGATTATTCTCAGATTATTGAAACACGTGTGGCAAACTGCGAAACCTCTCAGGATTTCGACGTGCCTATCAAAGAAGGGTATACGACCTTTGTGACTTACGGAGAAGACACCATAGCCGTAGCCAATGAACCCATCACCATCCGTATACCTAAAAATACGGCAGTTTCGACCCGTGCGGGAGATGGGATCAACATTAGTTATGATGTTCTAAAAGAAGGTGCCGAGACCACTTACGCCAAGACCTGGCAGGCAGTCATGTTTGAAGATACGCAAAACGGTGATTATGATTACAATGACTTAATCATTCACGTACAAAACACTGCAAGCAATCACGCTTACCAACACCCTGACGAAACCTGGCAAAGCATAAAAATCCAACCGATTGCTTTAGGAAGTATTAAAACGATAAAATTGGGATGCATCTTGTCCGATGGTTCCGAACATATTATCAGTAATGACGTAAGGACTGATTTGTTTTCAGGAAAACAGGGATTCATCAATACGGTTGACGACAATACTCCCATACGTTATAGGCTCTCCTCAACCAATATACAAAACTATGCTTTCGCCAAAACAGAACAAAAAGCAGCATGGGTAGCCTGGTTTATCGAAGTAGACGGAAAACGGATGTACGCTGCCAGTTCAGATATCGATTACAAAGTATACGATATGGTAAATAAGGAGAATATGCCTTACGGCCTTGCCGTAGCGAGTGGTAACGGTACGTTCAGTTATCCGCAGGAAAAGAACAGTCTTTTTGAGACTTACCCCGGTTTTAGCGACTGGATAAACGGAAAAGCAAGTTCCATCGGCAGCTTCCAAAAGGAACTCGTTTACAAATATTGTTCCGGTGGCATCATAAGCGAAGATGGCAAGTCACATAAAATCTGGGACTATCAGGATCTGCAATAATTTCTCCGGAACTTATGAGGCAAATACGACTACGGGATTCCTTTAGCAGTTGTTCTGACTAAAGAAATCCCGTAGTTTCTATTTTTATTCAAAGAATATCTTACATTCTGTCCGGTACTTCAATGCCCAGCAATCCCATTCCCAAACGGACAACCTTGGCAATATTGGCAGACAGAGCGACACGGAACAGTTTCACGTCTTCATTCTCTTCACGCAGGATACTGAAGTCATGATAGAACTGATTGTATTCTTTCACCAAATCGTAAACGTAGTTGGCGATACCTGACGGGCTATAGTCTTCACCGGCCTGACGCACTACTGCGGCAAAGTCGGCAACCATCTGAATCAATCCCTCCTCTTTCTCACTCAGCTCGATATTGGCCGGAAGCACTTGCGGAATCACAATGCCTGCTTCGGCTGCTTTACGCAGAACGGACTGGATACGTGCATAAGTATACTGGATAAAAGGACCTGTATTACCGTTAAAGTCAATAGATTCCTTCGGGTTGAAGGTCATGTTCTTACGGGCATCCACTTTAAGGATAAAGTATTTCAGTGCTCCCAGTCCGACGATACGTGCAATGTCGTCTGCCTCTTCCTGTGTCAGCCCGTCCAACTTGCCCAATTCCTGAGAAGTTTCCTTGGCTGTCGCAATCATTTCCGCCATCAGGTCGTCAGCATCTACCACCGTACCCTCACGCGACTTCATCTTGCCTTCAGGCAGTTCCACCATACCATAAGAGAAATGTACCAGGCTCTTGCCCCACTCAAATCCGAGCTTATCAAGCAAGATGGACAATACCTGGAAGTGATAGTTCTGTTCGTTTCCTACCACATAAATCATCTTATTAATAGGATAGTCGGCAAAACGCAATTTGGCCGTACCAATGTCCTGAGTCATGTATACCGAGGTTCCGTCTCCACGAAGCAGCAGTTTATGATCCAATCCTTCCGCCGTCAGGTCAGCCCAGACCGAGCCATCTTCTTTCTTAAAGAAGAAACCCTTTTCAAGACCTTCCATCACTTTCTCTTTGCCTTCCAGGTATGTATTGGATTCATAATAGATTTTATCGAAGCCCACTCCCATCTTACGGTAGGTTTCATCAAAGCCTTCGTATACCCAGTTATTCATCATCTGCCAGAGTGCACGCACTTCTGGATCACCCGCCTCCCATTTCACCAACATCTCACGCGCTTCATTCATCAGCGGAGAGGCTGCCTCGGCTTCTTCCTTGGTCATACCTTTCTCCATCAACTCCGCTACCTCGGCTTTATAGTGCTTGTCGAAAGCGACGTAATAATCGCCTACCAGATGGTCGCCTTTTTTACCCGACGACTCGGGTGTTTCACCATTGCCATACTTCTGCCATGCCAGCATCGACTTGCAGATATGGATACCACGGTCGTTGACGATATTGGTTTTGACTACCTTATTTCCGTTCGCCATGACGATATTGGCCAGTGCATTACCCAACAGGTTATTGCGCACATGGCCCAGATGAAGAGGTTTATTGGTATTGGGTGACGAATATTCAATCATTACCAGCGGAGCATTTTCATCCGCTGAGACAATGCCGTATTGTGCATCGGCATGAATCTCATTCAACAGTTCGATCCAGGCAGCCGACGCGATGGTCAGATTCAGGAAGCCCTTGATCACATTGAAAGCTGCTACAGCCGGTTCATTGGCTTTCAGATACTCACCGATTTCCTGTGCGGTTTGCTCCGGGCCCTTCTTCGACATTCTCAGGAAAGGGAATACCACAAGGGTGAGGTGTCCTTCAAACTCTTTCTTTGTCTTTTGCAACTGCACTTGCGCAGCAGGCACATCCTGTCCGTAAAGCGCTTTGAGTCCGCTGATTACGGACGCCACAAGTTTATCTTCTATCTTCATATCCAAGTTATTATTCTGCGCGCAAAGATACAAAAAAAGGAGACGTATCAGCGTCTCCTCTCTTAATTTCTTTTCAACTATAAATGCTTATTTTATAGCATCTGCCAACTCAGCACCTGGCTTGAATTTAGCAACTTTCTTTGCGGGAATAATAATCGCTTTCTTTGTAGAAGGATTGATACCTGATCTTTCGGCTCTTTCAGCTACAGAAAATGTACCGAAACCAACCAAAGAGATTTTGTCACCAGCTGACAAAGCTTTTGTAACCGAAGAAAAGAAAGCTTCAAGTGCTTTCTTAGAATCCACTTTACTTAAACCGGATTCTGCTGCCATTGCATTAATAAGTTCAGCCTTATTCATAATACGTAAATGATTAATTAATATATGTTACACAAAAGATATCCTTAAAATCCTCACAAATATAGAGTAACAAAACAACATATCAAATAAAAACATCAAAAAAACACATCAAATTATTGAAAAAGAACTAATAGTAGATTATTTTTCTGCTGTAGAACAGAATTTATTCGTATTTTTGCGTCTATTATCATGTGTAAAGGAGCTAATGCACACATTATCACATTAATTACATTAACAAATTAGAAGAATGCCAACTGTAACAAAAAACCTGATAATTATCAATGTCCTCCTATTCCTCGGTCAACTTGTAGCGCAAAGCTACGGGATTAACTTATCCGATTATCTGGGTCTCCACTTTTTCCTCGCCGACAACTTCAATCCGGCACAGCTATTCACTTATATGTTTATGCACGGAGGATTCAGCCACATCTTTTTCAATATGTTCGCAGTATGGATGTTCGGCCGGATTCTTGAACAAGTATGGGGACCGAAACGTTTTTTATTCTATTATATCCTCTGCGGCGTGGGCGCAGGCCTACTTCAGGAGGTGGTGCAATACATACAGTACGTGACCGAACTGTCGCAATATACCAGTGTAAACATCGGTACGGGCATTATCCCCATGAGTGAATACCTGAACATGATGACCACAGTGGGAGCTTCGGGATCCGTATATGCCATCTTGCTGGCTTTCGGAATGTTGTTCCCCAACCAGCAGTTGTTCATCTTCCCGCTGCCCTTCCCCATCAAGGCAAAGTTCTTCGTCATCGGATATGCCCTGATAGAGTTGTACGCAGGCTTTGCCAACAATCCGGGTGATAACGTGGCACACTTTGCACACCTCGGAGGAATGATATTCGGATTTATCCTGATCATGTACTGGAGAAAAAAGAACAGAAACAATGGGACATATTATAACTGACCTGAAAGAAGCGTTTCGCAGAGGAAACGTCTATATCCAACTGATATTCATCAACGTCGGTGTATTCGTTGTTACGACGCTGATCGGTATCCTGTTGCAGTTATTCAACCGGAGCGCGGCAGGAATCTTTGAATTATTAGCTTTGCCGGCATCCTTCACACGGTTTGTGTGGCAACCATGGTCCATCTTTACTTATATGTTTATGCATGCAGGATTCCTGCACATCCTGTTCAACATGCTCTGGCTTTATTGGTTCGGTTCGCTGTTCCTGTATTTCTTCTCGGGCAAACACCTGAGAGGCCTTTATATTGTAGGCGGAATCTGTGGCGGGCTGCTGTATATGATCTCTTATAATGTCTTTCCGTATTTTCGCCCAATGACCGCCTACTCCACCATGGTAGGCGCATCGGCTTCGGTGCTGGCCATCGTAGTGGCAACCGCCTATCGGGAGCCCAATTATCCTGTACGCCTTCTCTTTTTCGGTAATGTGCGTCTGAAGTATCTGGCCCTGATCGTTGTGCTGACCGATTTGTTTTTTATCACCTCAAGCAATGCAGGCGGGCACATCGCCCACCTGGGCGGGGCACTGGCAGGACTCTGGTTTGCGGCCAGCCTGAACAAAGGGAAAGACATCACTTCATGGGTTAACAAAGCGCTCGACGCAATCGCCGCCCTGTTCAGCGCCAAAACCTGGAAACGGAAACCCAAAATGAAGGTGCATTACGGAAACAATACCCGTCAGAACGATTACGACTACAATGCCCGTAAAAAGGCACAGTCGGACGAGATAGACCGCATTCTCGACAAACTGAAGAAATCGGGTTACGAGAGCCTGACTACGGAAGAAAAAAAGAGCTTGTTCGACGCAAGCAAAAGATAACGCATGAAGCATATAGGCAGATTAGCCCTATTCCTGTTCCTGGCCGTCAACGCATTCTTCATCGGAATGTTGCTGCTGACAGCTTACAGTCCGTACATCAACCCTGAAGTACACCCGGTGCAGTCGTGTCTGGGACTGACATTCCCCATCTTTCTCGTCATCAATTTCTGCTTTCTGATCTTTTGGCTTATCGTGCGCTACCGTCTCGCGTTAGTACCTCTTTTAGGATTCCTGCTTTGTTATCCGCAGATCAGGACGTATATGCCCATCAACATGGAGCCGTCCGGACAGCCGGAGAACAGCATTAAACTCCTTTCGTACAACATCATGTCCTTCGGCAACATGAAGAAAGAGAATGGACAGAACCCTATTCTGAACTATATAAAGAACAGCAAAGCCGATATTGTCTGCATGCAGGAGTATGCGGGTTCCGAAACAGCCAAGATACACCTCAACAAAAAAGAGATCAGACAAGCCTTAAAAGACTACCCGTATCGTCACATCAAACAGGTGGGAAAAACGGGAGCCGGCAGCCAGATAGCCTGTTACTCCAAGTTCCCCATTCTTTCCGCCCGTATGCTCGACTATCAGAGCAACTACAACGGCAGCATGGTTTACGATATAAAAATAGGAAAAGACACCGTTTTGCTGATAAACAATCATCTTGAATCGAACAAGCTTACCCGCGAAGATAAAGTAGTATACGAAGACATGCTGAAAGACCCGAAAGCAGGAAAAGTGAAAAGCGGTATCCGGCAACTCGTCAATAAACTGGCTGAAGCTTCGGCTATCCGCTCGGCACAGGCACGCGCCATTGCTCAGGAAATAGCCCGTTCTCCCTACCCCTCGGTCATCGTTTGCGGCGACTTTAACGACTCTCCCATATCGTATGCCCACCGAGTTATTTCGCAAGATCTGGATGACGCATTCACCGAATCGGGACGGGGACTGGGTATCTCGTACAACCAGAATAAATTCTACTTCCGGATCGACAATATCCTGATCAGCAAGAATCTGAAAGCATCGGGATGTACGGTAGACAATTCGATCAAAGACTCAGACCATTACCCCATCTGGTGCTACATCACGCTCCCCGATTAATCGTAGGAAACAGTTCGTTCCTACAGCATCCACACAGCCCCGTATGCGTCAGTACTGCCTTTGGGACACAACAAGCGGAATGTGCGCTTTTGTTTCCCACCGATCCGATTCAGTAACAAAAAGACAGTAAAAAGCGCTATTCGCTAACCATACCCGGTGAAAAAAGTCTCAAACCAGGAGCCGGACAGAAGAAAAAACGGTGAATTGGAACCGGAAAGCCGGGGTTTACATCAACATGAGCCGGGGTTTAGAGCAAAAAGACCCTTTCTTTTCGGGAAAAGAAGTAAGCATTTACCCCAAAAGAAGTAAGCATTTTCGGAAAATGCTTACTTCTTTTCCCCCATATCTCTATATGTTATTCAAATTACATCTATTGTCCCGAAAAATAACACTTATCCGGACCTTATAATCTTCTAACAGCCTTCTCTCAACAGTCCTTATCGGAACATCAAAAAGACAGATTATCCTCCCCGGAAGACGTATCGGGAACATTTACGTCCACACAGCTTTCTTTCTGAAAGAAAATGAAAGATAAAACCGAAAATGCGATAAATTCCGGAACGAAATAGAGCCGTTTTTCCGGGGCAACCTGTGTCAAGAGCCGAAAAAATGAAATCTGAGAGCCTTCATTTGACATATTGCCAAAATGACAAACGATACTTCCACCAATATCCGCCAAAGCGTCTCAAAAATCCCCTTCACATTCAAATATTTGCCTCCTAATTACTTCTGAATGTGAAAAAAAAACTATATTTGCAGCCTTGTATGCGACAGAAATCAATTAAAATGTAATCATAATAAATTAAAAGTAAAATGCAAAACAAAGGATTTGTAAAGGTTTTTGCGGTATTACTCACGCTGGTATGCGTGTTCTACCTCTCTTTCTCCTTCGTGACTCGCCATTATACCAATAAGGCAAAAGAGTTTGCGAAAGGCGATGTGAAAGTAGAGCAGGACTACCTCGACTCTCTCTCCAACGAGAAAGTATGGTTGGGTAACTATACGCTGAAACAGTGTCGTGAAATGGAAATCAGTTTAGGTCTGGACCTTAAGGGAGGTATGAACGTTATCCTCGAAGTGTCTGTACCCGATGTTATCAAAGCATTGGCTGACAACAAGCCCGACGAAGCTTTCAACAAAGCACTGGCCGAAGCTGCCAAACAAGCTACTACCAGCCAGGACGACGTGATCACGCTTTTTATTAAAGAGTATCACAAGACTGCCCCGGGTGCCAAGCTTTCTGAACTCTTCGCAACACAACAGCTCAAAGACAAAGTAAACCAGAAATCATCTGACGCCGAAGTTGAGAAGGTGTTGAGAGAAGAAGTAAAAGCTGCCGTAACCAACTCCTACAACGTGCTTCGTACACGTATCGACCGCTTTGGTGTGGTTCAGCCCAACATCCAGAGCCTCGAGGACAAAATGGGACGTATCATGGTGGAACTTCCGGGTATCAAAGAACCCGAACGTGTAAGAAAGTTGCTCCAGGGATCGGCTAACCTTGAATTCTGGGAAACATACAACGCCAAAGAAGTAGCTCCTTACTTGCAGGCTGCCGACTCTAAACTCCGCGCAGTCCTGGCACACGAAACTACTGCCAACGATACTGTTACCGCAGTAGATTCGACAGCTACAGCCGTAGCGGAAGCTACAGCCGATCAGGCAATCAGCGCCGCCGACAGCCTTGCTGCCGCACTGAAAGGCGGAGAAAAGAAACAGCAGGCTTCTTCTGCCGATTTGGAACAATTGAAAAAAGAACATCCGCTACTGGCCATCCTGAGTGTAAACCCCAACGGAGGTCCCGTAGTAGGTTACGCCAACTACAAAGATACAGCTACTGTCAATTCATACCTCGCTATGAAGGAAATAGCTGCCGAACTGCCGAAAGATCTCCGTTTAAAATGGGGTGTTTCTCCGTTCGAATACGATCCGAAAGGACAGACTTTCGAATTGTATGCTATCAAATCGACCGAACGTAATGGCAAAGCACCGCTGGAAGGTGACGTTGTAACCGATGCCAAAGACGACTACGACCAATATGGCAAACCGTCTGTAAGCATGTCGATGAACTCTGACGGTGCACGCCGTTGGGCATTGCTGACCAAACAGAACATCAATAAGTCCATCGCCATCGTATTGGATAACTATGTATATTCCGCACCGAACGTAAGTAACGAAATCACAGGCGGTAACTCACAGATCACCGGCCACTTTACTCCGGAACAGGCAAAGGACTTGGCTAACGTATTGAAGTCCGGTAAGATGCCGGCTCCTGCACACATCGTTCAGGAAGACATCGTTGGTCCGTCATTAGGTCAGGAATCCATTAACGCAGGTATCTTCTCATTCGTTGTCGCTCTGATCCTGTTGATGATCTATATGTGCTCTATGTACGGATTCATCCCGGGTATGATTGCCAACGGCGCTTTGGTGCTGAACTTCTTCTTCACGCTGGGTATCCTTTCATCTTTCCAGGCCGCACTGACTATGTCAGGTATTGCCGGTATGGTGCTGTCACTCGGTATGGCGGTGGATGCGAACGTGTTGATCTACGAACGTACCAAAGAAGAGCTTCGTAGCGGTAAGGGCGTGAAGAAAGCATTGGCGGACGGTTATTCAAATGCCTTCTCTGCTATCTTCGACTCCAACTTGACTTCTATCATCACCGGTATCATCCTGTTCTACTTCGGTACAGGTCCGATCCGTGGTTTCGCCACAACTCTGATCATCGGTATCCTCTGTTCATTCTTCACAGCCGTGTTCATGACCCGTCTGGTTTACGAACACTTCATGAACAAAGACAAACTGCTGAATCTGACATTTACTTCACCTATCTCAAAGAAGATGCTGGTAAATACCCACTTCGACTTTATGGGTGGCAACAAGAAATGGCTGACTATCACAGGCGTGATCCTGCTGATCTGCATCGGTTCATTGGTAACCCGCGGTTTGAGCCAGAGTATCGACTTCACCGGTGGACGTAACTTCAAGGTTCAGTTCGAAAATCCGATTGAACCGGAACAGGTACGTGAGCTGATTTCTAACAAATTCGGCGACGCCAACGTAAGTGTCATCTCTATCGGTACCGACAAGAAGACTGTACGTATCAGTACCAACTACCGCATTCAGGACGAAGGTAACAACGTGGACTCGGAAATCGAATCTTACCTGTACGAAGCATTGAAACCCATGCTGACTCAGAACATCACCCTGGCTACATTCATCGACCGTGACAACCACACAGGCGGCAGTATTATCAGTTCACAGAAAGTAGGTCCGAGTATCGCCGACGATATCAAGACAGCTGCTATCTGGTCGGTTGTATTCGCCCTGATCGCCATCGGCTTGTACATCCTGCTCCGTTTCCGCAACATCGCTTACAGTGTGGGTTCGGTAGCGGCTCTGACCAGCGATACGCTGATGATCATGGGTGCATACTCTCTGTGCTGGGGTTGGATGCCATTCTCTCTGGAAATCGACCAGACTTTCATCGGCGCTATCCTGACTGCCATCGGTTACTCAATCAACGATAAGGTGGTGATCTTCGACCGTGTACGTGAGTTCTTCAGTCTGTATCCGAAACGCAATGTGAAACAGTTGTTCGACGACTCTCTGAACACAACTCTGGCACGTACCATCAATACCTCATTGAGTACGTTGATCGTATTGCTGTGTATCTTCATCCTGGGTGGTGATTCTATCCGCAGCTTTGCCTTCGCAATGATTCTGGGTGTTGTTATCGGTACACTGTCATCACTGTTCGTAGCTTCTCCAATTGCTTATATGATGCTGAAAAACAAAAAAGGTTCGGCACCGGCAACTACTACAGAAGAATAAAGCCTGATATATTATAAGGTATAAAAAAGCCTCCTTCGCGATTATGCGAAGGAGGCTTTTTGTTTTATGGTAGCCCCGAGGAGAATCGAACCCCTATCTAAAGTTTAGGAAACTTCTATTCTATCCGTTGAACTACAGGGCCATGATAGATATCGACTGCAAAGATAACGCATTCTCCCGATTTGGCAAACCCCGAAGAATAGATTTATACAAGAAGAATATGCAAATACCTCCTATATCAATAAAGAATAGACGAGCGATCACAAGAATAAACTCAAAACACAAAAAATGAAAGAAAATTCAATTAAAATACAATCATATATCTACCTATCAAGCCGATTGAAGAGCAATTCGTCAGAAGAAGGGTGAAGAAGCAATATCAATCTGCTTGTCAGAATGCCTATATTCGGACAAAATGCAGACATATTGCTTACTCCGGAGAACAAAATAGCAGCAAAACGGGTATCTTTTAATAAAGCCCTACAGATAAATCAGAAAAGATTTTGTTAAGTCACTTAACTTTGCGAACTTTGCCTGCCACATATACAAGGAAGTGACAAACAAAAAAGACACGCTGGTGGTTAATATTCTAAGAACACACTAACACCGGTTAATGTTAATCCTAAATTTAAATATATAAATAGAATTATGGCAGACGAAATGATGGTTAAAGAATTGGAGGAAGTGGTTGTTCGCTTCTCCGGCGATTCCGGCGACGGTATGCAGTTGGCCGGCAACATCTTCTCGAACGTGTCGGCTACGGTTGGAAATGACATCTGTACATTTCCCGATTATCCGGCAGATATCCGTGCTCCGCAAGGGTCGCTGACAGGTGTGTCAGGTTTTCAGGTACACGTTGGCGCAAGTAAAATATTCACCCCCGGTGATCATTGCCACGTATTGGTAGCCATGAATCCCGCCGCACTGAAAACTCAAATTAAATTCTGTAAACCGCAGGGACTGGTCCTCACTGACTCCGACTCCTTCGGAGAAAAAGATCTGGAAAAAGCACAGTTTAAAACAGGCAACCCTTTTGAAGAGCTGGGAATCAAACAACAAGTGCTCGAAGTGCCCATCTCATCGATGTGCAAGGAGAGCCTCAAAGACTCCGGACTGGACAACAAAGCCATGCTGCGTTGCAAAAATATGTTCGCCCTCGGATTAGTATGCTGGTTGTTCAACCGTAACCTGTCCGCCGCAGAGAAAATGCTGAACGAGAAGTTCGCCAAGAAACCGGAAATTGCCGCTGCCAACATCAAAGTGCTGAACGACGGTTACAATTATGGAGCCAATACGCACGCTTCTACTTCCACTTACAAAATTGAAAGTAAAACTCCGAAAGCCGCAGGACTCTATACCGATATCAATGGTAACAAAGCTACATCGTACGGCCTGATCGCCGCTGCGGAAAAAGCCGGGTTGGAACTCTATTTAGGATCATATCCTATTACTCCCGCTACCGACATCCTGCACGAGCTTGCAAAACATAAATCAATGGGGGTGAAAACCGTTCAGTGTGAAGACGAAATTGCCGGATGTGCTTCGGCCGTTGGTGCGGCTTTTGCAGGCGATCTGGCTGTAACAACGACTTCGGGACCGGGTGTCTGCCTGAAAAGCGAAGCCATGAACCTGGCTGTTATTGCCGAACTGCCATTGGTCGTAATTAATGTACAGCGCGGGGGACCTTCTACCGGTATGCCAACCAAATCGGAACAAACCGACCTGTTGCAAGCCCTTTACGGACGCAATGGCGAAAGCCCGATGCCCGTCATTGCAGCCACTTCGCCCACTAACTGCTTTGATGCCGCCTATATGGCTGCCAAAATAGCTCTTGAGCACATGACTCCGGTAGTACTGCTGACCGACGCTTTCATCGCCAACGGTTCTGCGGCCTGGAAACTTCCTGACCTGGACGAATATCCGGCTATCAAACCTCCGTATGTGACACCGGAGATGGCCGAAACATGGACTCCGTTCCAACGTAACGAAAAGAGCGGCGCGCGCTATTGGGCCGTTCCCGGAACAGAAGGATTCATGCACCGCATCGGCGGACTTGAAAAGAGTAATGAAACAGGTGTGATCTCTACAGAACCTGAGAACCACCAGAAAATGACGCTTCTACGCCAGGCTAAAATAGAAAAGATAGCCGACAGCATCCCCGAACTTGAAGTACAGGGCGATACTGATGCCGACCTGTTGGTAGTTGGCTGGGGCGGTACTTATGGACATCTCTATTCAGCTGTGGAACATATGCGCAAAAACGGAAAGAAAGTGGGACTTGCCCATTTCCAATATATCAATCCGCTGCCTAAGAACACTGCTGAAGTACTGAAGAAATACAAAAAGATCGTGGTGGCCGAACAGAACCTGGGACAATTTGCAGGATATCTGCGCATGAAAGTGCCCGGATTGAATATCAGCCAGTTCAACCAAGTAAAGGGCCAGCCGTTCGTAACGAGAGAACTTGTAGAAGCATTTACTAAATTATTGGAGGAATAAGAGATGAGCGAAACAGTATATACAGCAAAAGATTATAAATCAGGCCAGCCTCGTTGGTGCCCGGGATGTGGTGACCACGCTTTCCTGAACTCTCTGCACAAGGCCATGGCCGAACTGGGAGTAGCTCCACACAACATTGCCGTAATCTCCGGTATCGGTTGTTCTTCCCGTTTGCCTTATTACGTCAACACTTACGGTTTCCATACCATTCATGGACGTGCAGCTGCTGTCGCAACAGGCGCCAAAGTAGCTAATCCGAATTTAACCATCTGGCAGATTTCCGGTGACGGTGACGGGCTGGCCATTGGCGGCAATCACTTCATCCATGCGGTACGTCGCAATATCGACCTGAATATGATTTTGTTGAACAACCGTATCTACGGTCTGACTAAAGGTCAATATTCTCCGACTTCCGACCGTGGTTTCGTCAGCAAATCGTCTCCTTACGGAACCGTAGAAGACCCGTTCCATCCGGCAGAACTCTGCTTCGGAGCGCGCGGACGCTTCTTTGCGCGTTGTGTAGCAGTAGACGGACCGGCATCTGTCGAAGTCCTGAAAGCTGCCGCCAACCATAAAGGAGCATCAGTCGTAGAAGTTTTACAAAACTGTGTCATCTTCAACGACGGCACACACGAATCGGTAGCAACCAAAGAGGGACGTTCTAAGAATGCAATCTATCTGGAGCATGGCAAACCGATGCTCTTCGGTGAGAACAAAGAATTCGGACTGATGCAGGAAGGTTTCGGACTGAAAGTGGTGAAAGTAGGCGAAAACGGCATTACGGAAAAAGACATCCTGGTTCACGATGCCCACAGCCAAGACAACACTTTGCAACTGAAGTTAGCACTGATGGAAGGACCGGATTTCCCGATTGCACTCGGTGTGATTCGTGACGTGGAAGCTCCAACCTATAACGATGCAATCGTTGAACAGATCGACGAAGTGAAAGGCAAAAAGAAGTATCACAACTTCAAGGAGTTACTGATGACCAATGAAACATGGGAAGTAAAATAAAACACCCTTCCCGTTAATTCATATGATCTAAAAATAAGGGGTATCGTTGAACGATACCCCTTATTTTTAGATCATATCTGTCCCAGCATCGTTTCATTCCTTCCATGTATGCTCTGGTCTGTATTTCTTCACAAACAATTCCGGTCTGTCCGTAGCCAACACATCCACCCCAAGTTCAATAGCTTTCCGGTCGGACTCTTCCACATTGTCGGTGCCCAATGCCAACGCAAGCACCCTCAATCCTTTTTTATGGCAACGCTCCACCAAATGCTTATCCAATGAATCGATCCGGATAACTGCAATATCAGGGTTTATTTCCGCTATAACCTTATCAAGTTCGGCACCACCTCCCACATACGCTTGCAAAGTCCGTACTTCAGGAGCCGCCTCACGAAATGCTTTTGCTTGTTTGTCCGACCAAAAAGTGAATGTACAATTTTCCAGCATTCCTTCTCTGCGCACCAGGCCGAGCAATTGTCCGAAGTCCCCCGAACGATAATCGAGGGTCAGTTTTAATCCGTTCTGTTTAGCCTTGCGCAATAAAACCTCCAACCGGGGTACACGCTGCCCCCTGAACTCTTCTCCGAACCACGAACCTGCGTCCAGCGTATCAATATCCGCCGAAAGCCATCCGGAAATCGGTCCTGTTCCATTCGTCGTACGGTCTAAAGTAGAGTCGTGTAACAAATAAAATACACTGTCCTTGCTGATACAGACATCACACTCCATAAAGTCAATCTTATACTTTATACAAGAATCCGCTGAAGCCAACGTATTTTCCGGCGCGATGCAATCGGCTCCCCGGTGCCCGCTCAGTTCCGGCAGCCGGACGGGATCACTCTTACAAGCCCCGACCGATAAAGCAAAAGACGTATAAACAGCTATTGAGAATATTTTAGAAAATTTATTTTTCACTTTAATTATATCTTTCCACGTTTCATTATAGTGGTGACAAAGATACATAAATCTCTTCTTTCTTGCTTGCCATCAGAAACCATTTTATAAAAAAACAGCCTGCCTTCTTCTCCCCGATCCATAATCAGAGAGCAAGAAGGCAGGCTGTCCGGTCATCACCTTTTCTATCTTTTTTACTCTTTCTCACCGAAAGCAAGATCGCCCGCATCGCCCAAACCGGGAACAATATACGAATGCTCATTAATCTCAGGATCGATAGCGGCACACCAGATCGTAGTTTTATCTTCTGGCAGAATAGAGGCTATATGGTCTACAGCCCTCTGGCTGGCAATAATCGAAGCGACATGAATCTCAGAAGGATGCCCCTTGGTCAGCATAGCCTGATAACTCAGCTCCATACTGCCACCTGTGGCAAGCATCGGGTCTGTAATGATAAGAGTTTTTCCGTCAATACGCGGTGAAGCGATATATTCAATATGTATGTCAAATTTCAGCGTATCTTTGTACTTGCGATAAGCTGAAACGAACGCATTCTCAGCATAATCGAAGTAACTCAGGAAACCCTGGTGGAAAGGCAGGCCGGCACGAAGTATCGTACTGATAACTAACTGATTGTCCGGTGTACTAACAGGTGCTATTCCCAACGGTGTCTGTATCTCCTTTACCGAATAAGCGAACGTCTTGCTCATTTCATAAGCCATTACCTCGCCGATACGTTCAATATTACGGCGAAAACGCAAGCGGTCGTTTTGAACCTCAACGTTCCTTATCTCTGATACATACTGATTCAATATTGAGTTTGTCTCACTTAAATTAATAATCTTCATCTTTTCAACTGCGTTTTAATATTCAGGTTTTATACGGTGCAAAGTAAGTGATAATCTTTCAATTTGCAACGTTCAGTTTGCAGATATTGTTACGTAAATATAAAACGGTTTCTATTAAAGAAAAATTTCTCTAATATATTCTTTGTTTCCAAAGAAAGCATTACTTTTGTAGTCGATTTACAAGGGTATGTTTAAAAACATTCCTCTCCAAATGCCAGAAAGAGATAATAAACAATATACCAATTTTAATTAATTCAAAAGAAAATGGCAAATTTAGATTTAAGCAAGTACGGTATTACAGGTGTTACTGAAATCCTGCACAACCCGTCTTACGATGTTTTGTTCGCTGAAGAAACAAAACCAGGTCTGGAAGGCTTTGAAAAAGGTCAAGTAACAGAATTGGGTGCCGTAAACGTAATGACTGGCGTTTACACAGGCCGTTCTCCTAAAGATAAATTCTTCGTTAAGAATGAAGCTTCTGAAAATTCAGTATGGTGGACTTCTGAAGAATACAAAAACGACAACAAACCTTGTTCAGAAGAAGCTTGGGCTGACCTGAAAGCTAAAGCCGTTAAAGAACTTTCTAACAAACGCCTGTTTGTTGTTGATACTTTCTGTGGTGCTAACGAAGGTACTCGCATGAAAGTACGTTTCATCATGGAAGTAGCTTGGCAGGCACACTTCGTAACTAACATGTTCATCCGCCCGACAGCTGAAGAACTTGCTAACTACGGAGAACCTGATTTCGTATGCTTCAACGCTTCTAAAGCAAAAGTTGACAACTACAAAGAACTGGGTCTGAACTCAGAAACTGCTACAGTTTTCAACCTGAAGACTAAAGAACAAGTTATCCTGAATACTTGGTACGGTGGTGAAATGAAGAAAGGTATGTTCTCAATCATGAACTACATGAACCCGCTTCGTGGTATCGCTTCTATGCACTGCTCTGCTAACACAGATATGGAAGGAACTAGCTCTGCTATCTTCTTCGGTTTGTCTGGTACAGGTAAAACTACTTTGTCTACTGACCCGAAACGTAAATTGATCGGTGACGACGAACACGGATGGGACAACGAAGGTGTATTCAACTACGAAGGTGGTTGCTACGCTAAGGTTATCAACCTGGATAAAGAAAGCGAACCGGACATCTTCAACGCTATCAAACGTGACGCTCTGTTGGAGAACGTAACAGTAGCTGCTGATGGTAAAATCAATTTCGCTGACAAATCTGTAACAGAAAACACTCGTGTTTCTTATCCTATCTACCACATCGAAAACATCGTTAAACCGGTGTCTAAAGGTCCTCACGCTAAACAAGTTATCTTCTTGTCAGCTGATGCCTTCGGTGTATTGCCTCCGGTATCTATCTTGAACCCGGAACAAGCTCAGTATTACTTCCTGTCTGGGTTTACAGCTAAATTGGCTGGTACAGAACGTGGTATCACTGAACCGACTCCGACATTCTCTGCTTGCTTCGGTGCTGCATTCTTATCATTGCACCCAACCAAATATGCAGAAGAATTGGTTAAGAAGATGGAAATGACCGGTGCTAAAGCATACTTGGTTAACACAGGATGGAACGGAAGCGGCAAGCGTATTTCTATCAAAGATACTCGTGGTATTATCGACGCTATCCTTGACGGTTCTATCGACAAAGCCCCGACTAAGGTTATTCCTTTCTTCGATTTTGTTGTTCCGACAGAACTTCCGGGTGTTGATCCGAAGATCCTTGATCCTCGCGATACTTATGCTGATTCAGCACAGTGGGACGAAAAAGCAAAAGATCTTGCAGGTCGTTTCATCAAGAACTTCGCTAAATTCACTGGAAACGAAGCTGGTAAGAAGTTGGTTGCTGCTGGACCGAAACTCTAATCAGACAAAGTTAACAACTTTAAATAATCGAAAGGCGACTCTGAAAAGGGTTGCCTTTCTTTTTTGTCCTGTACCGCACAAGAACCTGCCGACTAAGAAATCTCTTCTCAATTAACATTGTTAATGCCGCTTGCATATCACTTTCTTCCTTATATGCAAACAACAAGTCTTTTGCGTCTAAAAGATTTGTTACCTATTATCCAAACAGTTGTTTTAAAGCCATGTTAAAACGAGTATTTCAACAACAAAATCCATATTCTCCATCTTACTGATTTTCAATACATCAGATAAAGAAGAACCTCATTCCTGAAAGATATCATCCCTTGATTTTTCAAAGACATAACTATCATTCTGATAAGTACTCCCCGCTTCGAGATCGAAAAAGACATCAACCAAACGATAGAATCCCTCGGTATGGACACAAAATAAATCACACAAAGAATGAAACTTGCGTAAAGAATGGAATTATTTGATTTCCCAGAATGCAATCACCCTATTGGCAAAATCAACAACCTGATAAACGATATAATAAAAGAGTAATAAACGTTTCAACGGAAAAGTCGCCTAAGTTCTTTCAGTACTT
>NZ_JAFKPJ010000020.1:0-74455 GCF_019633765.1 Bacteroides sp. 11BF | reverse complement strand
GACTTGTTTTTGGGTATAAGCAATATCCCCTGATAACCTTTTTATCGGCTTCATCCCATATACTCCTGATTCAATCTTCGTTTTTCCGGTCTCAGAATCTTTACTTCCTTATTACATCGTCTGATTATCTATTTTTGTCGGGAAATTAAAAAAATAAGATATGAAGATAGGTGCATTATTAGTTACTCTCTTACTGCTATTTTCTTGCACAGATAAAGACAGTAAGCAAAGTCAGGACTTTATTGTCAGGACAACACAAGCTATTCCGGGCTTTGGACAGAACACAACGGAGTTTCCGTTCATTGCGCAACCTTTCCGTACATCGGAATTGTCGTTTCGCGTAGGAGGCCCCATCGATCGTTTTGAAGTATATGCCGGTAACTCTTACAAACAGGGGAGTATTATTGCTGAAATAGATCCGCGTGACTTTCATATTCGTAAAGAACGGGCCGAAGCGATCTATTGCCAGGCTAAAGCTGAGTTTGAACGAATAGAGAAGTTGTACGAGAAGAATAATGTTTCGGCCAGTACATACGAAAAGGCCAAGGCTGATTATACTACTGCTAAAGCAGCTTTTGATACCGCCTCTTACGAATTGGAGGATACTCGCTTGATAGCTCCATTTAATGGATATGTGGGAGAAGTGTATATAGAGAAGTTTCAGGATGTGAAGGCTACTCAGCCGGTCATTTCATTTATTGATATAGACCGGCTGAAAATGGAGATTTATGTTACTCAAGATATTGCATTTACTTCACATCCCGGAGATACTGTTCAGATACGTTTTGATGCCCGGCCGGATAAGATTTATAAGGCAGGGATTATGGAAATATCGAAGGGGACAACCCGCAACAACCTTTCTTATTTACTAACGGCCATTTTACCAAATGAAAAAGGGGAATTACTGGCTGGTATGTCGGGTAAGGCAATGTTTGATGTTTCCTGGGTAACAAATCCGGTTGGTGTTTCCATTCCGCAGACAGCTCTATGCCATCGTCCGTCGGAAGGTGATTATGTGTGGGTTGTAAACACTGACACTCATCAGGTGAACCGTAGACAGGTGAAAAAGGGAAATCTGCTTCCTAACGGTTATATTATCATAATTGAGGGATTACAGGATAACGAGACTGTGGCTACAAGCGGACTACGCTTTTTATCAGACGGCATGAAAGTAACAATCTCTTCTAAGGCGAATTCATTATGAAAATGGTAAAGTACTTTCTACAGAAAAGAGCTGTTACAATCTTATTGTTGGTGCTGATATTGGCAGGAGGCCTGTTTTCTTATTTTAAAATGGGAAAATTGGAGGATGCCCCTTTTACTATTAAGCAAGCATTGGTTCTGACTTCTTATCCCGGGGCTTCACCGTCAGAAGTACAGTCGCAGGTGACCGACATTCTGGAAGAAGCCATACAATCTTTGGGTGAGCTTTATTATCTGAAAACGGAAAATCGTGCCGGACTATCGAAGATTACAGTTTATGTGAAGAAAGAAATCCGTGCTGACGAGATGCAGCAGCTATGGGATAAGTTGCGCCGGAAAGTGAATGATGTGCAGGATAAATTGCCGGCCGGTGCGGGAACTTCTATCGTGAACGATGACTTTGGTGATGTGCTCGGCGTATTTTATGGACTGACGGGGGATGGCCATACGTATAGAGAACTGGAAGATCAGGCTAAACTGATAAAGAATGAATTACTAAAAGTCAAGGATGTGGCGAAGATTGAGATCTATGGTGTGCAAACACCGACGATTGATATTCTAATCAGTCCTGCTGTGATGGCACAAAGTGGAGTTACGACTTCCGACATTGCACGAGCTTTTGAGGCTCAGAATAAAGTAGTGGATGCCGGTGGTATGGATGCCGGTACCAATCGTATCCGTATTGAGTCTACCGGTAACTTTTATTCGCTGAATGATATCCGGAATCTTACTATTGTTTCACGTAACGGTGAGCATTTTCGTTTGGCTGATATTGCGAAGATCGAGGAGAGTTATCAGACTCCTCCTGCAAACCAAATGCGTATAAATGGTAGTCCGGCAATTGGAATTGCCATTTCTACTGTACCGACAGGAAATGTCGTGGATATGGCAGAAGCTGTTAAAGCACGTATTGGTGAGTTGTCTCAAACCATGCCCGATGGTTATGAGTTGACCCCCATCTACGATCAAGGCTATGAATCGGCGGTAGCAAATCAAGGGTTTATCTTGAATCTGATTATTTCGGTTATCACTGTTGTTGCTATTCTGTTGTTCTTTATCGGATTCAGGAATGGGGTTCTGATAGGTAGCGGATTGGTTTTCTCTATCTTTGCCACCCTTATTGTTATGATGGCATGTGATATTGCTCTTCAGCGAATGTCGCTTGCCGCGATTATCATTGCTATGGGAATGCTGGTTGATAATGCCATCGTCGTATCCGATTCTGCACTGATTAACATGGAACGGGGAATGCGCAAGCGGGTTGCTATCATGCGTGCATGTTCGTCAACCGCTATGCCTTTATTGGCAGCGACAGTTATTGCTATCCTTACTTTCCTGCCGATTTACTATTCACCCCATATTACCGGAGAGCTATTATCATCATTGGTCGTGGTGATCGGCGTTTCGTTGATGTTCAGTTGGGTATTTGCCTTGACACAGACTCCTTTTTTCATTCAGGAGTTTGTACGACGTCCGCGTCCCGAAGAGTTGAAAGCATCCCTGTTTGACGGGAAGTATTATAATCTTTTCCGTAAAGCATTGTGTTGGGTACTTCGGCATCGCACGGTGACAGTTGTTTCGTTGATTGTTTTGTTGTTCTTTTCGGCCTGGAGTTTCAAGTATATTCCCAAGGTTTTTGTACCCGCTCTGGATAAGCAATACTTCACTGTCGATATGTGGTTGCCTGAAGGGACAGCGATTGAGGAGACTGACCGTATGGCGGGCGATATAGCCGATTATATTCGTGGGCATGAAGAAACGGAGATGGTTTCATCTTATATAGGTCGTACTCCGCCCCGTTATTATTTATCGAATATATCTTTTGGTCCACAATCCAACTATGCCCAATTGTTAGTGAAGTGTAAGAGCTCCAAAGAATCAAGGACGCTGAATGCTCTGTTGCAGGATTCTATCCGGCTGAAATACCCGGAACCTCTGATCAAGGTGAATAAGTTTGAATTAAGTCCACTAACGGAGGCTATGATAGAAGCTCGCTTTCTGGGGCCTGATCCTGCCGTTTTGGACTCGTTGACAGGCGTAGCGATAGAAATTATGCGTCGTAATCCTAAAGTGGCAGATGCACGCAATGAATGGGGAAATATGACGATGGTGATACGGCCGGTTTACGATCCGGTGAAGGCCGGTGTCCTTGGCATAACCAAAGCACAGATGATGGAGTCTGTAAAATCGATTAGCGACGGAACCAGAGTGGGAGTTTATCGTGACGGTGAAAAGAAAGTTCCTGTGTTATTGAAGTCAGAGGGAGTTGACATTACAGATGTCCGTTCTTTGGGTAATTTCTCGGTGTGGAACGGAGAACATTCGGCGCCTCTGTCGCAGGTGACGGAACGCATCGAGTCAGTATGGGAATGGCCGCAGATCCGTACTTACAACCGGCAGCTGTCTATGGCTGCTATGTGTGGAGTGAAACCTGGTCATACAATGGCCGAAGTGCATGGAGAAATTCGTGAAGAGATAGAAGCGATGGAGCTGCCCGAGGGTTATACTTTCTTTTGGGACTCACAGTACAAAGATCAGGGGGAAGCGATGCAGGCAATCGGTAAATTCTTTCCGTTGGCTTTTCTTGTGTTGGTAGTTATTCTGGTCGCTTTGTTCGGTAACTTCCGTGATCCGGTTATTATCCTGTGTGTACTCCCGTTATCCATCATTGGAGTAGCCATAGGTATGCTTCTGACTGGATTTGATTTCGGTTTCTTTCCGATTGCCGGATGGCTGGGATTACTGGGTATGGTTATCAAGAATGTGATTGTATTGCTTGATGAAATAGATGTGCAGCGCCGGGAGGGGGTTGTTCCTTATACGGCTGTGATTGAATCTACGGTTTCGAGAACTCGTCCGGTGTTAATGGCTGCCACGACAACAATTCTGGGTATGGTTCCCCTGTTGTTTGATATAGCATTTGGAGGAATGGCAGCTACTATCATTTTTGGGCTGACATTTGCCACATTGCTGACCCTTTTTGTGACTCCGGCACTTTATGCTATGTTTTATAAGATAAAAGAGAAATGACGATGAAGAAAATAAACAGATGGCTTATCCTTTTGTTGTGTGTTCCGACAGCTTCTTTTGCTCAGCAAAATAATCTGCTGCAGAAGTACAGGTCGATGGCTGTAGATTATAACCACGACCTGAAAGCTGCGGATAAGAATATCGCTGCAAGTATCGAATTGGAGAAAGCGGCACAGAAGGACCTGAGACCCAAATTGTCGGGGGATGCGAATTTTCAGTATACCGGTAATCCACTTCAGTTGAATCTTGACTTACCCTCGATGCAAAATCCGATGACTTTTGAAGGGAGAAATATGAAGTACGGGGCTTCACTCTCTTTATTGCAACCTGTTTATACGGGTGGACGATTGTTGGAGAATATCCGGTTAGCTAAGCATCAGCAAAGTCTGGCCACATATCAAGCCGATTATTTCCGTTCGGCTGTGTGTTATCAGACAGATATGCAATACTGGAATACTGTTGCGCGTTCGGAAATAGTCCGCGTAACTACCGAATATCGTAATTCGGTCGCTACTCTCTCTCAGACCATTCGGGAACGGGTGGAAGCTGGATTGGTCGATCCTCAGGATTTGCTCATGGCGGAAGTGAAACTGAATGAAGCGGAGTATCAGCTGTTGCAGGCTAAGAGAAATCTTGAAACAGGGCGTATGGCACTAAACTCTCTGATTGGTGTAGAACTTCATGCCCCGACCGAAATAGAAGATACGATTTCTGCAGTTGTATTAGATGAGGAGTTGTGGGAGACTGGTGGGACCGACCGTCCGGAGTTGAAAATGGCTTATGCTCGGATTAAAATAGCAGAAAGCTCAAAGAAATTGACAGATGCTAAATATAAGCCTCAATTTTATGTAGGTGTGGATGGAAGTTATTCTTCACCCGGTTATGATTTCCATTCTGATCTCGACCCTAATTATGCGGTTTACGCCAAGCTGTCCGTTCCATTATTCGAATGGGGGAAAAGACGTGATGAAAAGCGGGCTGCGTCTTTGAAAATAGGTATGGCAACCGACAACTTGAACCAGGTAACCGATCAGGTAAAACTGGAAGTTGAAACAGCCCGCGTTTCGCTTTCCCAAGCCTTGGAGCAGGTACGGCTTACCGAAAGCTCACTGGGCAAGGCTCTTGAAAACGAACGTATGGCATTGGAACGGTATACTGAAGGGAAGGCCTCTGTCATAGAAGTGATTGAGGCACAAACGTATCGGCAAGCCTCCCAAATCAACCATGTACAAGCGAAAGTCTCGGCACAAGGATCTTATTCCGAATTGATCAGAGCTTTGAATAAATATTAAATAGTTTATGATAATTACCCGAAATATGATAGCTTTGTTCGCATGAAATGGAATACCCTGTTATATGGTCTGCTATTCTCGGGATTAGGTATCTTTTCCTATCTCCTGCTTGTCAACTATACGGAGCTCACTCCTAAAGTAGCGGATGTTCTCTATTCAAAGGGAGCATTCGTCTTCTTTATTGCAGCTCTCAATGTGCTGGGATATTCTACACTTCGGATCAGTTCGTGGATAAACAATCAGTATGCACTCAATATCCGCCATCGTTGGAAAATAACAGCTACTTATCTCGTCGTAACCCTGTTGTTCCTTCTGCTGAACTATGGTCTGCTGATTACTGCCAAATTATTGGTAGGCCTGCCCAATCTGTTCACTTTCTCGAATGGCGGTTGGCGTATCCTGATTGTAGTCTGGTTGGTAGAACTTGTGATTGTAGGCTTACTATTGGCAAATCGTTCCATCCTGAACAACCTGAAACTGCAACAAGAAGCTGCAAAATTGCAAACGGAGAACGACACTGCCCGTTATGCGGCTTTGCAAAGTCAGTTGAATCCTCATTTCCTGTTCAACAGTCTCAATACATTGATTGCTGAGATAGAATACAATCCGGGCAATGCGGTACGTTTCACCAAGCATTTGTCCAGTGTATACCGTTATGTATTACAATGCCAGGATAAAACATTGGTTACGTTGGCAGAAGAACTGGAGTTTTTACAATCTTACTTGTTCCTGCACGAAGTCCGTTTAGGGGACTGTATTAGCTGTAACCGTTGTATTCCTTCCGGATATACCGGTTGCATGCTGCCCCCGCTGACTTTGCAGTTGTTGGCAGAGAATGTTATTAATCACAATTCCATCACATTGAGTAAACCCATGAAAATAGAGATCTGCTTAGAGGAAGAGTATCTTGTGGTGAGTAATCCCATACAACCGAAGAAGAGCCATGAATCTCCGGGCGTAGGGTTGAAAAATTTATCCAACCGTTGCCTGTTAATGCTTGGCAAAGAGATAATCATCCAAAGGGAAGAGAAAGTATTTACCGTAAAAGTTCCTTTACTGTATGAATAAGTTAAATGTAGTTATTATAGAAGATGAAATTCCGGCAGCACGTCTGCTGCATTCAATGGTGTCCGGACTTCGTCCACAATGGACTCTGACTATGATTCCGGGCAATGTAGACGAAGCTGTAGCTTGGTTTCATGAGCATCCCCATCCTGATCTTATCTTCCTCGACATACATCTGGCAGACGGGAATGCCTTTGATTTTCTTTCTGCGGTACATCCTTCCTCTGTCATTATCTTTACTACAGCGTATGATCAGTATGCCATCCGTGCATTTACGGTCAACAGTATCGACTACATACTTAAGCCGATAGACGAGAAGCGCTTGTCGGAAGCTATTGTGAAATATGAAAGCTTACTGAATAATGCAGTTCCTCGGCCGGAAGATTATCTGGGTGTCCTGCTTGAAACACTTCAACACAAAGAGAAACGTTACCGTACCCGTTTCCTTATTTCCGGGGTAGACCGTTTCTGGTCTTTACAAGTTGCGGATATTGCCTACTTTTATTCCGAGAATAAAGTGACGTTTGCTGTTACCCGGAAAGGTCAGGAACATATCATCGATCTGTCTTTGAATAAACTGATGGAACAGTTGGATCCGGAACGTTTTTTCCGTGCCAACCGTCAGGTCCTTGTCAGTATCGATGCAATCGACCATGCCGAGCCTTTTTTTAACGGAAAAATAGTAGTAACCGTCCGTCCGCCTTATAAATCGAAAATTACGATCAGCGAAGAGAAGCTTTCTGCTTTTAAACTATGGCTGAATCATTGAGAAAATAATTGTTAAGGTATGTATAAAACGAAATCGACCATAGATTATATAATCTATAGTCGATTTCAGTGGGCCAACTAGGGCTTGAACCTAGGACCTCCAGATTATGAGTCTGTTGCTCTAACCAACTGAGCTATAAGCCCGATGTATCCTTTGTATCGGATGCGGGGACAAAATTAATGCTTTTGGGTGAATTATGCAAATATTTCAGCCAAAAACTGACTCTTTTACGTATGTCTCAAAACTTGTATGTCCGTTTGGGATTCTTAGGGAACCAACCTTTTTTCACTCGTTCTTCTTGTTCAAAGACTTCTTTGATAGTCCAGAAAGAAGAAAAAGCAAATACACCCAGAAGAGACGAAACAAGTATGTTGTCGGTGCTCAACGAGGCAGCTACTCCTGCGATACCCAATATCAGGAAGATCCACCAGCATTTCGTTCCCCAATAATATTCCGCTTTTACCACAACAGGGTGAAATAAGCCTATAATCAGAAACGTGCAGATCCCAATAAGTAACCCTGACAGGTGATATTCATTCAACCACTCCATCGGTTATTTATCTGCGTGGATAGGGATTTCTTTCTTGATGCTTTGCTCCAGCGAGATCAGGGTTTCGGTGGCAGTCACTCCCGGTATCTCCTGCATTTTGTTGTTTAGCAAGTCCATCAGGTGTTCGTTGTCGCGTGCATATACTTTGGTCAGCATGGTATATGGGCCGGTCGTGAAGTGACATTCTACGATTTCCGGAATATTCTGTAACTCGGCTACTACAGCTTTATACATAGAGCCTTTTTCCAGTTTGATACCAACATAAGTACAGGTACGATAGCCCAGAGATTTCGGGTTTACATGATAACCTGAGCCTACAATGACTCCCAGGTCAATCAGTCTCTGCACGCGTTGATGGATAGCCGCACGTGAAACGCCGCATTCTGCTGCCACATCTTTAAAAGGGATACGGGCGTTCTGAGAAATAATCTCCAGAATCTGCCTGTCAAGGTTGTCTATTTTTTCCATAATAATAAATGTAAATTCCAATTGTTATCAAATAGTAAGCAAATATAGAGATTTATTTTAATTTCTCTATATAAAAGTCAGAAAAAACAGAAAAATCGTATACTTTCTATTCTAATTATCCGGATGCAAAAAAAGAGATGCCGGATACAATTATCCGGCATCTCTCCTGTTTGTTTTTCAGCAAAGCCTGACAGCTTCTTATTTTTCTATACCCAGCAATTCGATTTCGAATACCAATGCTGAGAACGGTTTAATCTGTCCCATGTCTCTTGAGCCGTAAGCCAGTTCTTGCGGGATGTAAAGTTCCCATTTAGAACCTACAGGCATCATTTTCAGAGCTTCTGTCCAACCTTTGATAACTCCGCCTACGTTAGTCACGAACGGTTCGTTACGTGTGTAAGTGCTTTCGAACTCTGTTCCGTCAATCAGTTTGCCTCTGTAGTTTACTTTCACTTTACATGTATCGTTAGGAATTTCACCTTTACCTTCAGTGATCACTTTGTACTGTAATCCGCTTGCAGTGGTTTTTACTCCTTCTTTTGTTTTGTTTTCAGCAAGGAATTTCTCACCTGCAGCTTTGTTATCGGCATATTTTTTCTCGGCAGCTTTTCCTTTGATGCTTTCCATCATCTTTTGAATCAGCACCTGAGCCTCTTCCGGAGTGATTTTCATATCTTTGTTAAGTACACCTGCGAACACACCTGCAAGGATATCGCTCTTGTTGACAGTCATAGTCGAGTCGTCAGCGAACAGCTGATGATTCATACCTTTGATAGCCTGAGGACCAGCCATCTGTGATCCGATCTGCAGACCGAGCAGATAAGCCTGGTCTTTTTTGCTTGTTTTATTGGCAGCATCGTTTACGCCTTTCAGGAAGTCTGCAATGTATGCTGTATCCATCTCCATGCGCTGTGACAGATAGTCTTTCAGACCGTTAGTCTGGCTGATGCCGATAGCGTATGACAGTGAATCTACATCGGTTTTGAGAGTGGCTTTAGGAGCCTGAGCCGTACATGAAGCTAAGCCTGTTGCTATGGCTACAGCAGCTAAAATACTTACTTTTTTCATTTTGCTTTACGATTTTATTTTTATAATACTTCGATTAATTCTACTTCGAATACGAGTGTGCTGTGAGGAGGGATCATTTCTCCTGCTCCCTGTGCGCCGTAAGCCAATTCAGAAGGGATATAAAGTTTCCATTTTGAACCTTCCGGCATCAACTGCAAAGCCTCTACCCATCCCGGGATTACCTGATTTACACCAAAAACGGCAGGTTGTCCGCGTTTGATAGAACTGTCGAACAAAGTTCCGTCAATCAGTGTACCTTCATAGTGGCATTTCACCTGATCGGTAGCCTGGGCTTTCTTTCCTTTACCTTCAGTGATTACTTCGTATTGTAGTCCACTAGGCAGGGTAACAATATTCGGTCTTTTTTTGTTTTCTTCCAGGAATGCTTTTCCTTGTTCGATGTTAGCTGCATTCATTTTGGTTTCCAGCTCTTCGAAATATTTATTCACGATTTCGCGGGCTTCCTGATGGCTGATGGCTGTCTGGTTTCCTTCGAGCACATCTTTTATAGCTTGAGCAAAGTCATCTACTGCGATGCCTTTAGCACCCATTCCTAATAAATTCTGGCCGATTCCGAGGCCAATTGCATAACTAAATTTATCCATATATTTTTTTGTTGGAGACCGAATGTTCTATTTCACTTTCAGTCAGTTGCAAATTAACAAGCGGCAAAAGTAAGTGTTTTATTTGAATGATTTTACTTTTTGGTTTTAAAATTTCTTATTATCGGCTAACTTCGTAACCGGGATGGAAGATGTTTCTTGAAAGGATTGTTTGTATTATCCAATGCGATCCGGGTCAGGCGGTCATGGGAAAGGCATTGAGAAGAAGTGGAATGTTTGGTGGTTTCTTCGTTTATTCGGAGATTTTAGTTAAATTTGTGAGACTCCATCTCCTGGCTTTTCTCGAAAACGGGCAGAGGGGGCTTTTCTTTAAAATAATAGTTGGTATGAAGAATCTGGTTGTATTGTCAGGCGCCGGTATGAGCGCCGAAAGTGGTATCAGTACCTTTCGTGACGCAGGAGGGTTGTGGGATCGTTATCCGGTGGAGCAGGTAGCTACCCCCGAGGGGTATGCGCGTAATCCCGAATTGGTGGTCCGTTTCTATAATGAACGACGTAAGCAGTTGCTGGAAGTAGTACCCAATCGGGGGCACGAATTGCTGGCCGAACTGGAGAAAGATTTCCGTGTAACGATTGTAACGCAGAACATAGACAACCTACACGAACGGGCAGGCAGCAGCCACATCATCCATTTGCATGGTGAACTGACTAAGGTATGTTCAAGCCGGGATCCGAATAACCCCCACTACATTAAAGAACTGAGGCCGGAGGAGTTTGAAGTAAAGATGGGTGATCTTGCCGGAGACGGTTCGCAGCTTCGTCCGTTTATAGTTTGGTTTGGTGAGTCGGTCCCGGAGATAGAGACAGCTATCAATTGGGTAGAAAAAGCCGATATCTTTGTGATTATCGGTACATCGATGAATGTATATCCTGCAGCGGGGTTGCTTAATTACGTACCTCGGAATGCAGAAGTATACCTTATCGATCCCAAACCGGTGGATGTGCATAGTTTCCGCCCGATACATGTCATTCAGAAAGGAGCGTCGGAAGGAGTGGCTGATTTGATGAAGAGACTTCTTACCACAAACCAGGCATGATATGCAAGGGTACTCAGTAAACCATAATATCGGGTCATGATGCGGAACCGTTCGAGAAGTGATTTC
This sequence comes from Bacteroides sp. 11BF, assembly GCF_019633765.1. Classification (NCBI taxonomy): domain Bacteria; kingdom Pseudomonadati; phylum Bacteroidota; class Bacteroidia; order Bacteroidales; family Bacteroidaceae; genus Bacteroides; species Bacteroides sp. 11BF. The sequence continues at coordinate 63,284 of NZ_JAFKPJ010000020.1, read as the reverse complement.
TTGCGGTTCTGCGTTGTCATCCCCTCTTCCAGATAATCAACCAGAGTGAGATGTGTGTTGTGTAAGGTGCGTGCCTTCTTCATGATACGTATGCACCAGTCAAAGTCTGCCGAGAAGCGATACTGTAAGTCATATGGTTTGACGAGTGTGTGGCGGGCAAAGAAAGCCTGATGGCATACGAGCATTCCCTGTTTGAAACTTTTCCAGGACAGGGTCTCCGGTGCCGATAACCTGCGCATGCGGAGGAAGTGTCTTTCTGTGTCTACCAAGGCGGTTTGCCCATACAGCACGTCGGGCAGTTCATTGGCATTGATGGAGTGAACCATCTTTTGCAGTGTATCGTCTTCATGGAAACTGTCTCCGGCATTCAGAAAACAAAGATAGTCTCCTGTTGCCAGGGCAATCCCTTTGTTCATTGCGTCATAAAGTCCTTTGTCCGGTTCACTCACCACTTGGCTGATCCGGTCCCGGTATCGGTTTACAATCGCCATAGTGCCGTCTTTCGATGCACCGTCGACGATGATATATTCCACATGATGATAGGTCTGTGAAATCACGCTCTGTATGGTATCCTCCAGTACCTTTTCGGCATTGTAAGTCACCGTGATGACCGAGAATCTGGGGTTGAGGTGGCTATGCATATCTTCCTGTAATTTTGTTGTAGACATCGATGTATCTCTTGGCGATGATACTTTCCGAATAGTTGGCAATCGCTTTCCGGTTAGCTTGTTCCGAAAGGGAGGGATAGTCCGGATCGGTCAGTGCCCAGTAGATACCGTTGGCAAAATCTTCGGATGATTTGTATTGTGCTACATATCCGTTATGCAGATGATCTATCATTTCCGGGATGCCGCCTACGTTAAAGCCAATGCAAGGTACACCGCATGCCATAGCTTCCATGATGGTATTAGGCAGATTCTCTTCCAGTGAGGGGGTGACAAAGAGGTCGACTGCATTGTAGACATCCACCAGCTCGTGTTCGTTGCTTACATAGTTAAGCGGGTATACTTTGAAGGGAAGAAGTGATTTCAGTTGTTCCGATTGCTTGCCAAAGACAACGACACCAAGCGATTCTTTCAATTCTGGATGCCTATCTGCCAGTAACTTGCACGATTCAATCAGATAATCGATGCCTTTCCGCTTATCGGTAATTTTTGCCGAACCGAAAAGGATCAGTTTTCCATTTTGGGGTAGATGACATTTGCGGCGCGCTTCTTTTTTGTCTCTGGGTTTGAAAAGATTGGTATTTATGGGGTTAGGAATACTGATTACTGTCTCTCCTGCCAGCAAGGCACTCTTTTCGGCCTGTCCTTTCAGCCATTGGCTGCAAGTGATGAAAGTGATCGGGGCTTCTTTATAGAGTTGTTGCTTCTTATGAAAGATACGGTTTGACAAATCTTTCTTACTTCCTCCCCCGTATAGGTACGGGCAGTGATGGCATTCCTGATGATAGTTGGTACATTCGCGGGCGTGATGGCAAATGCCCGTGCAGGGCCACATGTCATGCATGGTCCATACGACCGGTTTACCGGATTTCAGTATCTTCCGGATATCGTTTAATGACAACATTCCCTGATTCACCCAATGCAGATGGATGACGTCTGCCTGCTGGAACTCGGGCAAGCTTGTAATATCCGTACCCGTATTGGCTATATCGACTGCGAAAAGATTATTTTTCTTGAAGCGGTTGGCTTTCCAGATGACGATACGTTCCCAAACGAACCTCCATACTTGCCACCAGTTGTGTTGCAGACCTACTACACTGATCTGGTCGGTTTGCTTGTCGCGTACCAGCATTTTGGCTTTGATACCGTTGTTTTTCAACGATTCCATCAGGCGGCTTGCCGCGACGGCTGCTCCACCCATGCGTTCGGAAGTATTGATAATTAAAACTCTCATTCGATCGAAATGTTTTGGCAAAAGTAGTGGTTTTCGGTGAGAAACCGTACAAAGTCACATATTATTTGTACTTTTGCGGCACTTATAGATAAGGAGATATACGTATGAAAAAGGTTGTTTTTTTAGGATTAGGCTATATTGGACTTCCTACGGCTGCCGTGGCTGCCGGTCATGGTTATGAGGTTGTAGGTGTGGACGTTAATCCTTCGGTTGTAGAAACCATCAATCAGGGTAAGATACATATTGTGGAGCCGGAACTGGACCAAATTGTCAAAAAGGTAGTGCGGACAGGAAACCTTCGTGCGGTTTCAAAGCCCGAGCAGGCAGACGCCTTCTTTGTGGTAGTGCCTACTCCTTTCAAGCAAAACCACCGTGCAGACATCACCTATGTGGAATCGGCTACCCGTTCCGTAACTCCTTATCTGCGGGAAGGCAATTTGTTCGTGATAGAATCCACCTCACCGGTATTTACTACCGAACGCATGGCCGAAGTCATTTATAAGGAGCGTCCCGAACTCAAAGATAAGATATACATAGCTTATTGTCCCGAACGTGTGTTGCCCGGCAATACACTTTATGAACTGGTTCATAACGACCGGGTTATCGGTGGTATCAATCCCGAATCGACAGCAAAGGCCATTGAGTTTTATTCTGCCTTTGTACAGGGTAAACTGCATCCTACCAATGCCCGGACAGCAGAAATGTGTAAACTCACCGAGAATTCCTCGCGCGACTCACAGATTGCTTTTGCCAACGAATTGTCTATGATTTGCGACAAGGCAGGTATCAACGTATGGGAACTGATTGATTTAGCGAATAAGCATCCGCGTGTAAATATCCTCCAACCCGGTTGCGGAGTTGGCGGGCATTGTATAGCGGTTGACCCCTGGTTTATTGTTTCGGACTATCCCGAACAGGCACAGATCATCAAACGCGCCCGTGAAACGAATGATTATAAAGCCGATTGGTGTGCCAACAAAGTAATGGAAGCCTGCCAGCAGTTTGTGGAGAAGAATGACCGGGAACCGGTAGTAGCCTGCATGGGGCTTGCCTTCAAACCCAATATCGATGATTTGCGTGAGTCCCCTGCCAAATATATCGCTTCCCGTATCGTATCCGAGTCGCGTGCTGAAGTATTGATTGTTGAACCTAATGTCGCTTCACACGCCAGCTTTCATCTGACAGATTATCGGGAGGCTTACAAAAAAGCCGATATTGTTGTATGGCTCGTGCGCCACACTCCGTTTGTAGAATTACCCCGCGAAGAGGGAAAACTGGAACTGGATTTTTGCGGAGTCAGAAAATAGAAATTGTCTAATCTCAATCGTAATCGTTCAATGAAAAAGATATTACTTGTTTTCGGTACCCGTCCCGAAGCCATTAAAATGGCTCCGTTGGTAAAGGCTTTGCAAAAAGATACGGAACACTTTGATACGAAAGTGTGTGTGACGGCGCAACATCGCCAAATGTTAGACCAGGTGCTCGAGGTATTCGACATCATTCCTGATTACGATTTGAACATCATGGCACCCAATCAGGATTTATATGATATTACGACTAAAGTGTTGTTGGGGTTGCGTGATGTACTGAAAGACTTCTGTCCCGACACGGTATTGGTGCATGGAGATACCACAACATCCATGGCTGCTTCGCTGGCTGCGTTCTATCAACAGATTGCCGTGGGACATGTTGAAGCCGGTTTGCGTACCTACGATATGCTCTCTCCCTGGCCGGAGGAGATGAACCGTCAGGTGACGGATCGTATTTGCACTTACTATTTCGCTCCTACCGGGAAGTCGAAACAGAATTTGTTGCAGGAAAATATTGATGAAAAAAAGATCTTTGTTACGGGCAATACGGTGATCGATGCTTTGCTGATGGCGGTCGATATCATTTCGGAGAAACCGGGAGTCAAAGAAAGACTGCATGAAGAACTTCGCGACAAAGGTTACGAAGTAGGTAGACGCGAATATATTCTGGTTACCGGGCATCGTCGCGAGAACTTCGGAGAGGGATTCTTGCATATCTGTAAAGCAATTAAAGAACTGGCTGCACTGCATCCCGATATGGATATTGTATATCCGGTACACCTGAATCCGAATGTTCAAAAACCTGTATACGAGCTTCTGTCCGGGGTGGATAATGTGTATCTTATTTCACCGCTCGATTATCTGCCGTTTATTTTCGCAATGCAACATTCCACTTTGTTGCTGACTGACAGTGGCGGGGTACAGGAAGAAGCTCCTTCGCTCGGCAAGCCGGTATTGGTAATGCGGAATACTACCGAACGGCCGGAAGCAGTAGAAGCCGGGACGGTGAAACTGGTGGGAACGAATACTGAGGACATTGTCGGTAATGTGACCGAATTGCTTCACAATAAAGAATTATACAGGCGTATGTCCGAAACACATAACCCTTATGGTGACGGGCATGCGTGCGAACGTATCATAGCGGCACTGATCCGTTAGGTTCTTTTGCCGGAGTGAGATGGGGAGCTATTCCCCTTTCAGCTCGGTACTGTTATCCTTATAAGCGGCAAACCCTTTGATTCTGACCCGTTCTTTCTTTTCCATATCGGGCATTCCGTTGCTCAATTGTTTCAGGTTTTCCTTAATGGTATTGTGAGTTGTGAAGAAACTGTCCAGCAAATCGGTGAAACTTTTCTCCGGTTCCTCTTCTTCCGGTGCAAAAAGCATGTGGCATTTGCTGTGGATGCCCAGTGTTTTCTCATCTTCGTCCAGTGCATAGACAGTGGTCACTAATGAATTCATATTGACCGCATTGATAATCTCTTTGAGATAAGGCAACGCTTGATTATCGATGCTGATAGAGGCCCACCAGGGATTCCATACAATGATCAGCCGGAGTCCGTCCTCGGCTGCAACAAGAAAGTCGTCTCCCTGATACTTGAAGCTGATGTGGTTTTCTTCGTTCACTTCCGGCTGGCAACCAAGCTGTTGAAGGATACTCATAACCAGTGCGGAGGTGGTCATTTCCTCTGTTTCCTCTTCTGTTTCGGAAGAGGCTGTGTCCCCCGAGGGTTTTGCAAGCTTGTTCCTCTCGTGCAGGATACGCGATATAAGGAATACAATCGGCCATAGAGCCAATGCGATGACTGCGATAAGGATGGTAAGATCGGTCATAGTAGTAGAGCTATTAAATGATTATTGTTTGCCTAAAGATAATCATTCTTTTTTATCGTACTCCATTTTTACTGCATAAAAGTTCGGAAAGCTTGCAAATAACGTTCGCTTACCGTTTCAATGTTGATTTTCTCGCGGATGATTCGTTCCGATTCACGTCCCATCTCGGCACAACGTCCGGGAGAGGCGAACAGTTCGTTAAGTTTGTCGCTCAGACTGCCGGCATCACCTTCCCTGAAGAAGAGTCCGTTCACTCCGTCCGTTACCAGATCACGTTCAGTGCTGTCGCATACCGAGCAGACTACAGGTAATCCGTAAGTCATGGCATCATTGATGGATAGACCTCCCATGCCTGCCAGTACATAGACTGTTGATTCGTTCATATAAGCTCCCAATTCTTTGGGGTTATATACTGCACCGATGAAACGAATCCGATCCGTCAGGTTCCGTTCGGCTGCTTGCTTCTTCAAGTTATCCAGTTCCGGTCCGTCACCTACTATGACCAGTTCTGCGTCCGGATGATTAGCGATAACCTTGGGAAATGCGTCGATCAGCAGATCTACTCTTTTCCATTTCACCAACCGGCCGATGTGCAAGGCACGTTTGGCGGAGTGGGGAAGAAGCGGAGCCGAGGCAAGAACAGCTTCTTTTTCCTTCAGCAACGATTCTGTGTCTGTAGAGTTGTAAGTAACATGTATCTGTTCCCGCTTCACACCATACGAAGGGAGGATATCGTATGCGGCCGTTGAGTAATTCAGTGTTCCAGTGGCACGTGCGTAGCAATATTTGCGTATTTTGGCCGTGAGCCATTGTTTAAGGTAAAAGCCGGTTCCGGTACTCACCAGCCTCATATTTTCGTCGTACATCGGGTTTTTCCGGAAATACTCTTTAATTTTTCCATAGGGAGGGGTTTGGAAAGGAATCTCGCGAATCACCAACCGTGTCCGGCACTCCTTCATAGCTTTTCTCAATCCGGGTTGGAAGAATACTTGCAGGAAGTAAGGCCATCCCATTACTAAAATGTCCGGTCGTTCTTCACGCACTATTTCCGGTAAGGCAGGGTAAGCGCTTTTTCCGTAAAATGCTTTCTTTTCGGTACTGGTGAGATGCCTGTATGTACCTCCTTCTACCATTTTTACCCCTTTGCCAATGGTGGCATTTCCTTTTTGTGGGGTAACGACTGTGACTTCCACTCCCTTTTCGTGGAGCTTGTTGAGCATGGCGTTCAGGTAATGGGGCATTCCGCCGAATGTATAGAGAACTTTCATAACTGTATTATTTTCTGAAGTAAATTTTGGAATTCTTTGCCGAATTCGTTCCAACTGTGTGTGTCGAGGAAGCGATTGTAATCGGCTATGTTTACCGCCTTGTTTGCTTTGTTGACAAGGTCCGGTATGTCTTCAAACGTATGAAAAGTATATACGTTCAGTAAAGGATCGGCTGCATAGTCCCTGAAAGAGCCTACATCCGGCCCGATTACTTGAGCTCCGAATGAAAGAGAATCCATCAGTATTCCCGAACTCAGGATTGATTCGGCAGCATAGGGTATCAGTACGAAGCGTGATTTGCGTATCTCTTGTTTTAATTCGTCAAAAGGGATACTCCGGTCCTCAATACTGATCCTGTCGTTACCTTCTGTCCGCAACTCTTCCAGCAGTTCCGTAGAGCTGCATTTGCCGATAATTTTAGTCTTGAGCTTTAGTGAATGTCGTGTGGCGAAGCGCACGAATTCCGGCACTCCTTTGTATCGGGAGATATTACCCCAGATCAACAGGTCGGTTTCTGCCGGTTGAGGCATATATTCTTCTATCCGGTTCTTTGTGGGGTGATGTAAGAATATCGTTCTGGGAACGGCTTTTGGGTATTGATCCTGAACAACTTTTATACCTTCTGTGGCATGGGTCACTATCAAATCCGCTTTGCGGAGAAAGAGGCGTATCAATAGCTTTTTCGACCATCGGTGCTTCATTATGTGAGGCTGCTTGTTGTGCAGGAACCATATCACTTTTTTGTTGTGCAGTTTGATTTTGAAAAGGAGCCAGATCGCAGCGAGGGTTTGTAATACTCCGTATTTATAATCCGGTACATTCTCCAGCCAGTGAAAAATATAAGCGTCACTGTCCGTTTTCTGCGGGATAAGGCTGAACAGTGGATTCTTATGCGGAGGATTGGCTATTATCATTCCGTTTTGTTCCAATGTTTGGATAAAGTCGCTGATATACGGGTTAACCCGTATATCGCCCTTACTGATAGAATGAGGATAGATCGTTACTTTCATGGTGTTCTTCTGTTAAATTAATCCGTGTCTGCGGAAAGTGTCCATCCATAGCGGGCCTACATGCTCGATGTCGTACCTGCTTTTACGGGTTTGTGCTTTATGGGCTATCTGGCAGCGAAGTGTGTCATCTCCGGCTAAACGAAGAATAGTTGCCGCATATTGCTCATAATTGTTGTCGGGGATAATAAATCCGTCTACTCCGTCATCTATCATATCGTAGATTGCATTGAAAGAGTCGAATCCGATGGGAATTACCCCTAATGACATCGCTTCCGTAAATACGGTGGGCAATCCTTCTATGACAGAAGTCAGACAGATGATCCGTGCACGGTCGATATAGGGAATAGACATTTGATGACCTGTCAGTCGGACACGTTTCAATTCTTTTTCCCTGATGATCTGCCGGCATGTGTCGAATCGCGGTCCGTCTCCTACGAGTGTAAGTTTCCAGTCCGGCAGTTTATCCTGAATCATTTCCCATATTTTCAATAATCTGGGTAATGCCTTTTCGGTTGCCATTCTGCCCACAAAGATAATTTCTTTATCCTTCTGTTCTATTGGGATGACGCTATGTACAGGTTGTATGGCATTGGGAATGGCAGATAGCCTCCGGGCATCTTTTTTACCGATAAGTTTTCTGAACTCGGGGATATAGGCAGGCGAAAGCAGCACTACTTCATCAAGCGTGTCGTAGGCTGAACGGTTCTGGTGGCTGACCACTCTTTTTAACAAGTTGATATAAAGTTGTGGCAACATCCATTGAAAGAATTGTTTTGCCCCGCGTACATCCTTAAAACGGAGTGTAGACAATTCGTATTGTTTCAGCTGCGTCGTGTGGCTGGGGCAGTTGTGAATCATCGTGAATATTTTTATACTGGGATTTCTTTTCCTGATTTCAAGGTAATATCTGCGTGTGTCTCCGGTGATGACATGTGAGTAGTCAAGAATTACATTTATTTTCTTATCGACAATAAATTCACAGATTGCCTCGATGTTCCGGGGAGTGTAGAACTGAGGATAATGATCGGGCAGCAAGAGCCCGTTCTCAAATTCACTGTCAGCCAGTTCCAGGTACGAAAAGTAAAGTTTGCTATCTACCCCGTGTGCAGTCAGCCATTCGGTCAGTTGCGCATAGAACCAATAAAAACTATTGGCACGGTGAGGAAATGCTTTGGTTTGTTGAATCAGGATATTCATAGCTTATTTCTGGAGTTTTTTCCGGATAAACTGTACACTTTCAAAGAAAATCACCGATTTGCCGATCCACATGATGAATATATAAAGGCTCACGGCTATTGTTACCTTGAGTATCAGCAACACATAAAGGTTGTGGAAGCCGAGTGTTAAGAAATGGCTGGCGCCTATGACTGCTATGGAAATCAGTAGGTACGGGGTGATATCTTTCAGGGCCTCCCACAGGGTAATGTGTATCTGCTTGTTTACGAAGTAATGCCATATCAACAGCCAGCCGATGTTGATAACCGTATAAATCGCAACCATGACGAGTATGCCTTGTGAGATCGTACAAAGAAGTATTGTGAGTTGAACCAGGCTCTGTGCAATGGTATTCCACATAAACAGATTCGATTTTCCTTTACTGATCAGCAGATTGGAGTACATATAAGTAATGGGGACAAATGCTCCCCAGATGCAAAGAATCTGCATGATGGGTACACATGCCTGCCATTTGGCGGTGACGGCAATTACGATGAACTCGTTGGCTATCAATGCCAGTCCGAACATGGAGGGAAACGATACGAAGGCTGTAAAACGTAGCATCTTCCGAAATATATTTTTCTGTCGCATGGCGTCGGAAGAGGTTTCGACCAGGACAGGCTGAGACACCCCGTTGATCATGTTGCTGATCAGTGAGAATCCCATATTGGTCCATTTGTTGGCTTGCGTATAATATCCTACATCCTGACTGGTATAAAAACGTCCCAGAAGAACAGAGAATATATTATCATTGATGTAATGGAATACATTGGTGATAAGTAGCTTACTACTGAACGGAAGCATCTCTCTGATGGGTTTGAAATTAAATGAAAAAGTGGGACGCCATTGAGAGAAGTGCCACAGCAACGCATTGGCGATGGAAATATAAGTGATCTGCTGTACGGCCAGGCCCCAGAAAGCCATTCCGTTGTATGCCATTACGATTCCTATGGTCCCCGAACAAAGTAGTGCGATAATCGTAGCTTTCGCTTTCTCTTTTACCATTAGTTTTTTAAACAACACCGCATTGTGGGCGGTCCCGCAACTGGAGATCAGAAAGCCTAAGAAGAGGAAACGGGATAAGGGAACGAGCTGCGGAGTCTTATAAAAATCCGCTATAAGAGGGGCACAGAAAAAGAGTAGCAGATAAAGCGATGCCCCCATCAGAAAACTGAACCAGAACACCGCATTGTAATCTTCATGACGGAACACTTGCTTATTGGCGAGAGCGGCAGTAAAACCACTTTCCTGTATGGAATTGGCTATAGCGGTAAATATGGCCAGCATGCCTATCATACCGTAGTCCGTTGCATCCAGCATACGAAGGAGGATGATTCCGAACAGAAGGTTCAGTAATTGCTGGATGCCATTGCTGAATCCTCCCCAGAATAATCCTTTGGCTGTTTTCTCTTTTAGCGATTGCTCTGTCATATTAAAGCAGATTCCTCCTTTTCGTTCTTAAAACGTTAGTACGGTTGAATAAAAAAACAGAGGGTGCACCCGGAGCCCCATTCAATAGAGCCCTGAGTACACCCTTTATTTTATTACTTATTTCACTTCACTTCCGGGTTTCACTTCCCGTCCGGGCATTACGACAGCCAGGCTGCCGTCATGGTTTTCGGCACTCAGGATCATACCTTCGCTGATGATGCCTTTCAGTTTACGTGGAGCCAGATTGGCGATGAAGCAGACCTGCTTGCCTACCAGCTCTTCCGGTTTGTAGTGTTGTGCGATACCGCTGACGATGGTACGTGTCTCCAGTCCGTCGTCTATCTTGAACTGTAACAGTTTGTCGGCCTTAGGCACTTTCTGACATTCGAGAACGGTGCCTACACGGATATCGAGTTTCATGAAGTCGTCAAACTCGATATTGGCGCGGATCGGTTTGGCTTTGTAGTTTGCTTCTTCGTTTGCCTTCTTCGTATCGAGCAGCTTCTGTACTTGTGCCTCAATAGTGGCATCTTCTATCTTTTCGAACAGCAGTTCCGGCTTGTTCAGTTGATGTCCGGCAGGAAGCAGGTCGTTCCGTCCCAATTCTGCCCAGTCGAAGCTATCCATATTCAGCATCCGGCGTAAGCGTTCCGAACTGAACGGAAGGAACGGTTCGAAAGCAATGGCCAGGTTGGCTACCAGTTGCAGAGAGATATTCAGGATAGTGCCTACACGTTTCATGTCAGTTTTTGCCAGCTTCCAAGGTTCTGTGTCAGCCAGATATTTATTACCGATACGGGCCAGGTTCATCGCCTCTTTCTGCGCGTCGCGGAATTTGAATACATCGAGTAGTTTTTCAACTTCAGCTTTAACGTCGGAGAACTCTTTCAGCGTCTCTTTATCATAATCAGTAAGTTCGCCCGCAGCAGGTACTTTACCTTCGAAGTATTTCTGTGTCAATACCATCGCACGGTTCACGAAGTTCCCGTAAACGGCTACCAATTCGTTATTATTGCGTGCCTGGAAGTCTTTCCAGGTGAAATCGTTATCCTTGGTTTCGGGTGCATTGGCTGTCAATACATAACGTAATACATCCTGTTTTCCGGGGAAGTCTTCCAGGTATTCGTGTAGCCACACTGCCCAGTTACGCGAGGTCGATATCTTGTCTCCTTCCAGGTTCAGGAATTCGTTGCTCGGTACGTTATCCGGTAGAATATAGCTACCTTCAGCCTTCAGCATGGCAGGGAACACGATGCAGTGGAATACGATGTTATCTTTTCCGATAAAATGAACCAGGCGGGTTTCAGGATCTTTCCACCAGGTCTCCCATGAATCGGGAAGCAGCTCTTTCGTATTTGAGATGTAACCGATCGGGGCATCGAACCATACATAGAGGACTTTACCTTCGGCTCCCTCTACCGGCACAGGAATACCCCAGTCCAGATCACGGCTGACTGCACGTGGCTGCAAACCCATGTCGAGCCAGCTTTTGCATTGTCCGTATACATTCGGACGCCATTCTTTGTGATCTTCCAATATCCACTGGCGGAGCCATGTTTCATGTTTGTCAAGTGGCAGATACCAGTGTTTGGTTTCTTTCATGACCGGCTTGCTTCCGCTGATGGCACTTTTCGGGTTAATCAGATCGGTAGGTGAAAGTGAAGTTCCACACTTTTCACATTGGTCGCCATAAGCACCTTCCGAGTGGCAATGCGGACATTCTCCGGTGATATAACGGTCAGCCAGGAACTGGTGTGCCTCTTCGTCATAATATTGTTCTGAAGTTTTTTCGATGAACTCACCCTTTTCATACAAGGTCTTGAAAAAGTCGGAAGCCAGTTCGTGGTGTGTTTTGGACGATGTACGGCTGTATACGTCAAACGAGATACCGAATTCTTCGAATGATTTCTTAATCAGGAAGTGATAGCGGTCTACCACATCCTGCGGAGTGATACCTTCCTTTTTGGCACGGATGGTGATGGGTACCCCATGTTCGTCGGAACCTCCGATGAAAAGTACATCTTCTTTCTTCAGTCGCAGATAGCGGACATAGATGTCTGCCGGTACATATACACCGGCCAAATGGCCGATATGGACGGGACCGTTCGCATACGGCAGTGCCGATGTGACGGTAGTTCTTTTAAAATTCTTTTCCATTGATATATTGCGTGTATTTATTGTTATCTACTTGGGAACGTGCAAAGATAACGACTTTCTGATGAATTCTTTATATAATAAGATGGATGATTTTGAATAATAACCCCATACTCTTTGTTAATTTCAATAAAGATCATGATCTTAAGGAATGAATAAAATGGAGGGGTGGAACAATTGGGCTGAGAGTTCTTTTGTGTCTCCGGTTGCATGCTTCCGGTTTGGGATATAGATGTGATGGACCAATATTGTCCGTTAAGGGAAAGATCAATGTTAAGGGTTTGATTATAAATGGCACACTGTTCTTCTCAAAAAGTTAAAGAACCGGAAGTAAACTTGTTCTTGTCGGTAGTTATAGTTCATCTTAGCTGCTGAGATGTGCATCTTGCGTGCTAAGATGTATATCTTGCACGCCAAGATGTGTATCTTCAACGCTAAGATGAAGAAAGATGTGTGAAGGAAACTGTTTCTCTGAGGGTTCGGATAAACTTTGAATGCCATCTTTAGGACTTCTGATTTTAACTTCGTGGTGAGTATATTCAATGTTATATATAAAGTGTGTCCGGAAAATTGGGAGTGACAAATCGGGATGTATTAAAATAACGTACTGTTTTCACTGTATCGTTATAAAAAAGATATATCTTTGGGAAAGAACAATTTTGTTAACTTTGAAAAACTAAAGACTGATTTCTGATGAAACACTTTATTGGCATATTGCTTTTGTCTTTGCTTCATTTTTCTTGTTCGCCGATACATGATGCTCCGTTGAAGTTGGCTCTCACAATGGCAGGAGACAATGAGAAGGAATTTTTATACGTATTGGAGCATTATGAAAATGATTCGTTGAAGCGGAAAGCTGCCTGCTTCTTAATAGAAAATATGATTGGTAAAGGGACGATCCGTTATTTGCTTCGAGAGAGTGACAGCAGTTACGTACAGCAGACCCCCGAACCGGATTTAATGTATGTCACTGCCGCTTATTTGATCGAAAATATAGATTTGGCTTTTGAGGTCTGGCAAAAATATCCTTGGTGCAAACAATTGTCTTTTGGAGAGTTTTGCCGGAATATATTGCCTTATCGGTTAAAACAGGAGCCTTTGGACCGATGGCGTTCTTATTACTATACACGTTATAAAGCGACAGCCGATTCGCTGGCACGGGCAGGAGCTACCATGCAGGAGGTCGTTTTCTTCTTTAACTCACAACATGGAAAGAAATATCTTCATGATGCTGCCAAAATACCGGGGGACTTCTCTATCGAGTTGATAGAGAAGCTGGGCGGAGGTACCTGTGATCATCTGGCATTGAATGCGGTTCAATTGATGCGCGCTGTCGGTATCCCGCTGAATCTGGATATTCTTCCATACCACGGTAAGGTAAATGGAGGACATGCTTACAACAGTTTTACCGATGAAGACGGAAAATTTTTCTACTTTTCTCCTTATGAGCGTGAACCGGAGCGGAGTCGATGGATTGCTCCTTTGGTACAGCGTGTCTGCTATGAACGCCAACCGGAGCCGGAAATAGGGCGCAACCGTTGGAATGCGCAATTGGTCAATCGCTTACTGAAGGGGGTGACTGCCCAGTATTATTTGTCCGACAGTGTCCGGTTACCTGTTTGTACATCAGATACGGTGGCTTATATCGCTACTTTTAATCGTGGAACTTTCAAGGTAGTGTCGCAGGGAAGAGTGAAAAATAACAGTGTATTGCACCGTGTGTTGCCTTACGGATTACTTTATTTTCAGGTGGCGGATAAGGAGGGAAAGTTGTTTCCGATAGGTGATCCGTTTGTGATGACCCCGGATAGCATTCACTTCATTACTCCGACTCGGCAGCCTACTTTGCTGGATGGTATTCTTACTTATGATGTAAAGCGGGTTTTGAAGTTGGGTGACGAACCTTATACGCTGCTTTATTGGAAAGATGGCTGGCAACCGCTAAAAGAAGTAACCTCTAAAGACTCTCGTACACTGGATTTTGGAGAGGTACCTGTCCGCTCACTGTTTCTGGTATACGGCGATACATATATGGGACATATGCAGCGTCCTTTCTTATTGGAGGATGGCAAGCCGGTGTACTATTGACAGATGAGACCGGATAATCAACGATAAAATAGGTGGAAATACCACGCCTTGTCATCTTTTCCTTTTGCCAGGTTGTGTTTTTTAGGAAGTGAAATTATGTTGTTGAACACTTCCGGGAAATAAAAAAACAACTTTATTCAAAAGCTTGAATTAATTATCTACATTTACGACCACATGAAATAAATAATACGTTGTATCTATAAAAACCATAGACAAAAGGTATTTGAAGAGATATACGTAAATACACAACGGCAAATCGGTAAATATCCTATCTTGTAGTATACAGAGGTGCCTTATTTAGAATTTTAAATGAATTAAAGAATGGGAGATTTTGTTTTTAGTATAAAACATCTGTGTACTTGTACCGGAATGTCAAAAGTCAGAACCCTGACAATTATGGGGGCACTGTTTCTCACCTTTTCTTGTACGCAAAACAAATCTGTACAAGACTCTATACAAAGTGTTACGTTTACCGTGAATGGAGAAGATTTTGAGATGATCCAAATACAAGGCGGTACATTTATGATGGGATGTACAGATGAACAAGGGTGTGATTGTGAGGACAATGAAAAGCCTGCGCATAAAGAAACTGTATCTACTTTTTACATGGGTAAATATGAGGTCACACAAAAATTGTGGGAAGCCGTGATGGGAAGTGATTCTAATCCGTCTGCAAATACCGGCTGTGATGATTGCCCGGTAGAAAATGTAAGCTGGAATGAAGCCCACGAGTTTTTAAGTAAGCTAAATGCTCTTACTGGTAAAACTTTCCGCCTTCCAACAGAAACAGAATGGGAGTATGCAGCACGTGGCGGGAAGCGAAGTGAAGGATATAAGTACAGTGGAAGTAATAACATAGATGAGGTGGCGTGGTATGTTAAGAATTATCAAGAGGGTGGAACTGGAGAAATGAAAACCACACATCCGGTAGGGCTCAAAAAGCCCAATGAGTTGGGATTGTATGACATGAGTGGAAATGTGTGGGAATGGTGCGAGGATACGTACACTAAAGAATATTATCACGATGGCAAATCAGTCAGTCCGGAATGGCCGTTAAAAGGAGCTACTCTTTTCTTTAGGCGTGTATTGCGGGGAGGTAGTTGGGGAGGTACTTCCCTGGGATGTCGAGTGTCATATATTGATTATGATATAGGAAACTATAATGATGAATATGGAGGCTTCCGGTTCGCTTTAGATTCAAACCAAGAGTAAACTTAAAACATATATTATGAGAAGAGTAGAGATTATTATGTCGTTATTCCTGATGATCGGATTGTTGGGATGCGTGGAAAAAGAGGAAAAGACAAATGTAATCACAGTGGATGTTACTACAACTTATCCTGAGAAAGAATTAGTTCTTCAAGATCTTATGGATGTAGAATATATCCCGTTGGAAACGAATGATGAATTTATAACTCAGGGTAGTGTGATGGCTATAGGTGAAAAATATATATTAGTAAAAAACTGGAGCCATGATGGTAATATTTTTGTTTTTGACAGAAAAACCGGTAAAGGGATAAGAAAAATAAACCGGAAAGGACAGGGGGATGGAGAATATAGTTTTATCAACGGAATTATTTTAGATGAAGATAACAACGAAATGTTTGTCAACTGTGCTTCAACAAAGAAAATATATGTATATGATTTATCGGGAAACTTTAAACGGGACTTTAAGCATGTAGAAGGTGGTGAATATTTAGAAGTGTTTAATTACGATAAGAACAATCTGATTTGTTATGATATGTCTTTGTATTATAAGGAGGGACAACCGAGAGAAGAAAACAGATCCTATCACCTGATTATATCGAAGCAAGACGGAAGTGTTACCCAAAAAATTTATATACCTTTTGATGTCATAAAAACTCCGGTTGTACAGAAGGGTGGGGCGGTTGCAATGACTTCTATACGTTCTATAATTCCATATCGGAAAGAATGGTTACTTGTTGAAACTTCCTCCGATACGGTATATAACTATGTACCGGAAAAGAATCAATTAAATCCTTTTCTTATAAAACCTCCTACCAGGGATCTGGAGATACTTCTCACAATGGGAGTTGTTACAGACCGCTATTATTTTATGCATACTGTAAAGAAGGATTTTGATTTTACTACCGGAAGAGGATTTCTTATTACCGATTTAATGTACGACAAGCAGGAGAATGCAGTTTTTGAAGCGAATGTGTTCAATGGTGATTTTGTAGAAAAACAAAACGTAGATATGCTTTCAGATCCTATGAATGGTGATGAAATAGTAGCCATCCAACCATTGGCAGCCAACAAAATTGTTGATGCGTATAAAAATGACGGATTGAAAGGAAAGTTGAAAGAAATAGCTGCTGGACTGGATGAAGAGTCAAATCCGGTGATTATGCTGGTGAAAAATAGAGGATAATATAAAGCATTCTGTTTCTCCTTTTTGTGTTTTGTAAATAATGAAAGATAAAAAGGAGGGATAGTGTTTTATTTTTTAAGTTGGATTTGTATATTGGACGATAGACTGTATCCTGATGCAGGGCATTAATTTCTTTGAGAATATGATTCCGTTTGGAGACGTTTTAGTTTTGTATATTTTAGGTGAGATTCGTTTGACGATAAATTCTAAAACGATATATTTGTGAATGAATAATCGTATAATATACAATCTATGATTACAACCCAGTTACTTCATCCCCAAAGCATTGTTGTGGTAGGGGCGTCGAACAATACACATAAGCCGGGCGGTGCTATCTTGAAGAATCTGATAAACGGTGGTTATCAGGGAGAACTTCGGGCTGTCAACCCCAAAGAAACAGAAGTGCAGGGAGTGCCTTCTTTTGCCGATGCAAAGGAGTTACCCGATACAGATCTTGCTATTCTTGCTATTCCTGCGGCTCTTTGTCCGGAGGTGGTGGAAACACTGGCCGGAGAGAAGCAGACGCGGGCTTTCATAATTCTTTCGGCCGGATTTGGAGAAGAAACGCAGGAAGGCGCTTTATTGGAAGAGCTCATTCTTGAGACTGTTAATAAATATGGTGCTTCACTGATTGGTCCGAATTGTATCGGATTGCTCAATACGTGGCATCACAGTGTGTTTACTCAGCCCATTCCGAACCTAAACCCCCAAGGAGTAGACCTAATCTCCAGTTCCGGGGCTACCGCTGTTTTTATTTTGGAGTCCGCAGTAGCCAAAGGTCTTCAGTTCAATTCTGTTTGGTCAGTAGGAAACGCCAAACAAATTGGAGTAGAGGATGTCCTGCAATACATGGATGAAACTTTCGATCCACAAAAAGACTCAAAAATTAAACTTATCTATATTGAAAGCATTAAGAATCCCGACCGACTGTTGTTCCATGCTTCTTCGTTAATTCGGAAAGGATGTAAAATCGCAGCTATTAAAGCAGGCAGTTCGGAAAGCGGTAGTCGTGCGGCATCTTCACATACCGGAGCTATTGCCAGTTCCGATTCGGCAGTTGAGGCTTTATTTCGTAAAGCCGGCATTGTGCGATGTTATTCACGCGGAGAGTTGACAACGGTTGGTTGTATTTTTACCTTGCCTGAATTGAAGGGACGGAATTTTGCTATTGTTACTCATGCCGGGGGCCCCGGTGTGATGTTGACCGATGCTTTGTCGAAAGGAGGTCTGAACGTTCCGAAATTGGAGGGTCCCCTTGCCGATGAGTTGAAGAGTAAGCTGTTTCCCGGTGCTTCAGTAGGCAATCCAATTGATATTTTGGCAACAGGAACTCCTGGACATTTGGGGATCGCCATTGATTATTGTGAGGAAAAGTTTGAGAATATAGATGCAATTCTTGCTATATTCGGTACGCCGGGACTGGTGACAATGTTTGAGACCTATGAGGTGCTGCACCAGAAAATGCTGACTTGTAAGAAACCTCTTTTTCCGGTTCTTCCTTCAGTACGAACTGCCGGTGAGGAAGTAGCCTTTTTTTTGGAGAAAGGACATGTTAACTTTGCCGATGAGGTGATGTTGGGCACGGCTTTGTCGCGTATCATCAATGCTCCTAAACCGGCTGTGCCGGAGATTGAATTGTTTGGAGTAGATGTACCTCGCATTCGCCGGATTATTGATTCTATTCCGCAGAACGGTTATATTGAACCTCATTATGTTCAGGCCTTGCTTCATTCTGCCGGTATTCCGGTAGTTGAGGAGTTTGTGTCCGGCAATAAAGATGAAGTTCTTGCTTTTGCCCGACGTTGTGGCTTTCCGGTGGTAGCTAAGGTTGTGGGACCTGTACACAAGTCGGATGTAGGAGGGGTGGTACTTAATATAAAAAGTGAGCAACATTTGGCACTTGAGTTCGACCGTATGATGCAGATATCTGAGGCGCGGGCCATCATGGTGCAACCTATGCTGAAAGGGACTGAGTTGTTTATCGGAGCTAAATACGAGGAGAAGTTCGGGCATGTAGTGCTTTGCGGTTTGGGTGGTATCTTTGTGGAAGTCTTGAAAGATGTCTCTTCCGGCTTGGCACCTTTGTCTTATGAGGAGGCCTATTCGATGATTCATTCGCTTCGGGCTTATAAGATTATCCAGGGAACTCGCGGACAGAAAGGGGTGAACGAAGATAAATTCGCGGAAATTATTGTACGTCTGTCCACGTTACTTCGCTTTGCTACAGAAATAAAAGAAATGGATATGAACCCTCTGCTGGCCACTGATAAGGAGGTTATTGCCGTAGATGCCCGTATCCGGATAGAAAAATAAATGCTGTTTTCAGAATAAAAAAGAAGGAAAGCAGATGCAGTATTACACTTATTCCTGCGTTTACTAAAAAGAGATGGACTTAAACGCGAATTCTATATATGAAAAAGAAAAACGAACAATGGCTGCGATATAGTAATCGGGCACTTTCTGGACTACTTGTGTTGCTTGGATTTATGTCTTGTGACAATGGAGGGGGCGATACGCCCCTCGAATATGGTATGCCTTCTGCCAAATATCGGGTGAAAGGTAAAGTTATCGATGCTGATACACAGGAACCTGTTCCGGGTATTGAAGTTGTTTCCGGAGCCGTACATGAAGGTGACGGCAGAGCATGGCTGAGTTATCCGGATACGTTGATCACTGATAAGGATGGGGCTTTTGCCACTGAAAGGGTAGAGTTTCCGTCTAAGAAATATCGTTTTATCGTCCGTGATGTGGATGTTGATTCCAATGGCAGTTACTCTAAAGATAGCGTAGATGTAGAAGTTGGTGGGTTTACAGGCGGAAGCCATTGGTATCGGGGAGAAACAGTTATAGAGAAAACAATTCAAATCAAGAAGGAAACGGTAAAAGACGATGAAAAATAATCCGGGACGATTGTCACTTCGCAAACGCCTGGGATTGGAGATAGCCCTTAAAATGAGAAACAATCTCCGGGAATTGCATCCGTTGCGTCAACTTTTCTGGGAATGTACATTACGGTGTAACTTGGCATGTAAACATTGTGGAAGTGATTGCCGGAAAATGTCGGAACAGAAGGATATGCCTGCAGAGGATTTTCTTCGGGTTATAGATTCGATTACACCGCACGTCAATCCTAATGAGGTTAACATTATTATAACCGGAGGTGAACCGCTGATGCGGAATGACCTTGAGGAAGTGGGGTTAGCTCTTTATCGTAGGGGATATCCATGGGGAATTGTATCCAATGGGCTATATTTAACCCGTGAACGGCTCGATAGTCTGATGGCTGCCGGCTTGCATGCTGTTACAATTAGTCTGGATGGCTTTGCAGAGGAACATAACTGGTTGCGTGGTAATCCGGATAGTTATGAAAAGGCGTTGGAGGCCATTAAGATGTTGGTGCACGAACCCGAACTGACCTGGGATGTTGTTACCTGTGTCAATCGGAAGAATTACTCTCATTTGGGAGAGCTAAAGAGCTATTTGTATACTATAGGAGTGCGTAACTGGCGTATTTTTACTATTTTTCCGGTGGGGCGTGCGGCCAGTCATCCGGAATTTCAGTTGACAAATGAAGAATTTACCGGAGTTCTGGAATTTATCAAGCAGGTACGGAAGGAAGGGCGTGTCCATCTGAGCTATGGTTGTGAGGGCTTTCTTGGTAATTATGAGAGTGAAGTACGTGATCATTTCTATTCGTGTAATGCGGGTATCAGTGTGGCTTCTGTCTTAGCCGACGGCTCTATTTCAGCCTGTCCCAGCATACGCAGTAATTTTCATCAAGGCAATATTTATAAAGATAACTTTATGGAAGTATGGGAAAAGCGCTTTCAGATGTTCCGCGATCGTGAGTGGGCACGTAAGGGTGAATGTGCGGATTGTAGCTTTTTCCGTTATTGTGAAGGTAACGGTATGCATTTGCACAATGACGAAGGGGAGCTCCTCTTTTGTCATCAGAAGAGGATTGTAAAACTTTAGGAGATTATTTGGAACTATTTTTATAGATTGGGATAATTAGGGACTGATTCATGCTTTATTTAGAGGCTATTATAGTATTTTGATCATATACATGAAGGACTTACCTTTGCAGATACCAAAATCAGACAATGATGAGTGAACACACAAAAAATATTCTATTACTATTATTCACTATGATACTGATAGGATGTGAAAAGCAACACCCATCATTGCCTTTATTACTTAATGCCGAAAGGTTAATCGAAACTTACCCTGACAGTGCCAATATAATTTTAGCTGGAATACCTTCTCCTGACGCTCTAAGTATAGCCGAATTCTCTTTGTGGTGTATGCTGAAAGGAAAAGTTGCTGATAAACTGAACAATAACAATCTGCCTTCTCCCTGTAATCTGGATCGTGCACTGGCATGGTACATGAAACATGGAAGTACCGAAGATCAAGCGAAGATGCAGCTTTATTTGGGACGTTCTTATTATGTCGACGGTGAATACGATAAGGCTATGAGTAACTATGTCGAAGCCTTGCATTCTGCCCAAAATAATGGGTTGTTTAATACTTCAGGCTATATCTGTACGTATATAGCTGATTTATATAACTTGAACGATATGCCACAAATGGCAATGAATCAATATGAAGACTCTAAGATATTGTTTGAGAAAGCGGGAAATAGAAAAAGCCACATCTATGCAATAAGGAATATTGCCCGACAATGGTGTGCTTTGGACTCTTTTGACCGAGCATTGTGTTGTATAAAAGAAGCTGATTCTCTTGCACAAGGTTTAAGTGATAAAAGGATTCAATCAATCATAGAAAATGCTTTTGGGAATATATATCGTGATTTGAAACGGTACGAAGAAGCAGAAGGCTATTATATAAAATCGGTTTCCTACGATTCTATTAATACAACTTACAGCTATTTGGGGCTAATCAATCTATATTTAGAAACGGGATTCCCCCAAAAAGCACGAATGGCATTGAACAAGGTCTCTTCTAAATTCCCTCCGGGAGAATTTTCAATTAGAAAGGCTTACTATAGGATTAATAAAGCAGAGGGTAATTACCAGTCTGCATTAGAGAATCTGGAAGAGTATCAATGCGCTGTTGATTCTATTACTATGGCTCAACATGCATCAAGAGTGTTGGAAATAGAGAAAAAGTATAGTAACTTTAAATTAAGAGAAAAAGTTAATGAGCTGACAATCCAGCAACAACGTTACATCATAATCCTCTGTATTTGCGTCTTCTTTCTGAGTGTTATAATTTTCATGTACTTTCTTTATAAACAAAAGATAAAAAACAAACTGGACAAACAAACGATAGAATTAGCTGCAAAGAAAATCGAATTATTGAATTCAACTATTGAATTGGAAGAAAAGAGGCAGCAGCTGTCCCAGTTAGTTGACCTGAAAGATAAAAATGAGGGTGCAATTAATGAATTGCAAGAAGAAATTGACAATTTAACACAAAAATATCATCAGTTGCAAAGAGTGAAAATTAATAGTTCCCCCATTTATAAAAAACTGTTGGAATTAACCAACCATAAAGCTCCCCGGGAAGAGGGTTTATTGACAGAAAAGCTATGGAACTCCATAGTGGAAGAGAGTACGGATACATTTCCAAATCTCAAATCTCATGTATATAGCCTGTGTCTGGAACTTACGGAACAGGAGTGGAAGTACTGTTGTCTGGTTATGTTTAATTTCGATTCTAATATTGAAGCTGACTTGCTGGGTATTTCTCCAAACTCTGTCTCTAAAAAAAGAGTAAGATTACGCCAACATCTTGGATTAAACTCTTTACCTAAAACAACTCTTTACGAGCATTTACTTACTAACCTATAACTTAGGTACAGCATAAAATCGGTGTCGGATTTTACTTTTTTTCAATATACTTCCAATTATTCGGTATAAATACAATATTTGCTTGAGAAACAGATAGGCATTATTCCCTTTGTCCATCAAAAAATATATAAATTGCTGATATTCAATATGTGATTGTCCATGCCTAATTGCAGCAAAATGGATGTATTTATTAAATTTGCTATTAATTTTGCTGTGTCTAATCAAAAAAACAGCAAGTTATGAAAAAAGTAAAATTACTATTTATTCTATCATTATTATTTTGTTTGGTTCCAAGAGCCATAACAAAAAATACATCTTTGAACGCAGTACAGGAACGGAACATAAGTCTTTCAGAAAGTTGGGAAGTTGTAAGAGGCTTACCGTCTGTTGAAGCATCGATAAATTATGAAGAGGAGTTATTGTATATAAAATTTAATACAACTTTTGATAATGTAAATATTGAGATTAAGGATGCACATAACACTGTCCTTGTCCATGATCTCGTCCATCCAATCGAGAATATGACTTATACTATCTCGATGAAAGGTTTGCCGCTGAATAAAGGATATAAGTTACATATACATAATCAATACGGAGAAGCAACCGGACTATTTTTCTTATAATTAAGCATATAGAGAGATAATGTATTTATAAAAGGTCCTGCAAATCCAACTGTTTTATTTGTTATTTCGGGTTGTTGGGGCATAGCAGGGGTGATTGATAGATTATTACGTACATTTGGTAAATACAGTCTCGGGAAGAAACAGATTCTATATAGCAGAAATTTATTATAAGATTTTAGAAAATTATTCGCAATGGCTTGACAATAAGGGAGGTGCCGAAGGTTAATCCACCGGGGCACTTCCCTTAAGTTATCAATGGCTACTATTTACAATCACTCTTTTACTTTCTCAATTTGGCGAATAATACGATATTATTGTCGTTTTCATTGAGAGACTTAATTAAGTCTTGTACCTTTTTCTTTCTGTCAGCTGCCAGTCCTTTCTTATTGACTTCTTTCTCAAGCATTTCTTTCAATGCCAGTGGTTCCATATTAGTGACATAATACCCATTACTGAATGAAGGGTAGATTGTCGAACTGGGAGTAGTAAGAAAGTCGTTGTAAAGACGCACATAATTGCCGTGCAAAGTTTTCTTGTTAACTATGTAATAAGCCGGTTTAGAACTGGAGAATGTGTTTTCGTCTACTTGTACTGGGAAAGATACATCGCCTATGAAATGATTGGGTATCTCATAATAACCGTGCCAAGGCAGATTATCGTTTGATGGATATTTTACAGTAAAACGCCCTTCCAGTTTGTTTTTTGCGGCATTATAGTGGTATAGAGTATCTACACTTGGTTTAGGCATAATTTTGAGTAGCATGACATCATAAGCAGAGGTATTATTTCCCATCAATACTTCGTTGCTGAAATCCTGTGGCATAGAAAGACTGCCCGGTGCTACAAAGTTTTTACGCTTACCCTTTAAATCTTGAGTCCATACTACTGCAGGCCAGTTGGGGAATGGCAAAACGGTGACTGTGACTTCTGATTTAGCAGTATCTACCCGGAATTTTCCTTTGGGAACTCGCAAACATAGGGGAATAGGGTCTAATGCATTGCCTTTTAAGTCAAATACCAATATCTTGTTGCTTTGCCAGGGTAAAATGTAGATGCGGTTATTTGCTTCGTCCAGTTGTTCGGCATATGTATTAAGGTATTCGTTTGGTCCCTGTCCATACGATCCGATAGTGGTAATAAACTTACCCGAACGATCGAATAGTTTGTAAGGGGTCTGTTTGTTATTGCTTACTAAAATATATTTCTCTCCGACGGTCGTCCGTACCCAGCCACCAATGAGCGCTTCATCCCGATTGTCGAGTTTTACAATTTGTAATTCTTCTGTCAACTGACTCAATGGGAAATTTACGGTATCTTTCAGTGCTTTTAAGTCGCAACCGATCAACGGGCCATTGGGAGTATTCGTAAGTTTGGCAACTGTGGGTGATTTTGCGAGTGGATCGTTGTCCCCCGTTGTAAAAGCAAAAGTTGGCAATAAACAGCAGATTGCCAAACTGTGATAAATCATTCTGGTTTTCATAAGCATAAATAATTAGATGAATAATCAAACGCGTTTTGTAATAGCAAAATTAGCTATTAGTGGGAGGGAGGACAAAAAAACAGGCGGACAAAAATAGATGCTTGACTGTTGCTTAGTTTGTTGTTGCTCAGTGTATTAGTTGTGGGCTTCCCTTTTCGTCTGGCGGACAACTATTATCAGAAGCTTTGGAGAATGGCGTCTAAACTGAGAGTTTCATCAGAAATATGCATCTTTTCTGTTTTAATTCGGTACTTGCGTTTAGTGATGGCTGCTTTACTGACACAATAGATATCCGATAGGTCTTGTATGTTCACATTGATCTTTACCAGGCAGCAAAAACAAATATCTTTCTCACTGAGTTGCGGATAATTTTCTTGCAGCCGGTCAACGAAATTATTAAATGCATCATTTACCGCTTGTTTTACTTCGCTCCATTCTGCATCATTTACAGTGATTTTCCGGCTGTTTGGACCATCTTCCGGAGAGTTTTCTGTATGGAGGGAAGGAAGCTTCTGGAAGAAAGAGATGTGACGGAATAGGGCTTCACGCATTTCACTTTCTTTATTACGCATGAAAATCTCTTTTTCGCGTAGCGCACTTAGTTCAGCTTCTTTATGCAATAATTCATTCTCGTGTTGCAATCGGCGAGCCTCTTCTTCTGCCTGTTCTGCTTGCAGCTTTCGCTCCGATAGCAATCTTTTCTTCTTTTCCTGATGATAGAAAAATGATATCAGTAGGGCTATGAATAATAGAATAACTGTGATTCCCATCATCCATAATTCTTTTTCTTGCTGAGTGAGACGTAGTTGATACAGTTCATTCTGAAGCTTGGCTTCGTTGTATTTTCTGGTAGTCTCTTCTGTTTTAACGTTTAATGTAAGATTGTCATACAGTATATCTTCATTTTTTGCCAGATAATATGCCTGCTCAGGATATTGCGTCGCATTTATTAACCGGAACAGGCGGGAGGTTGCTTCTGCCGCGATATATGGTGAGTTTGAGATAGCTGCTTGTTTATAATAGTATTGGGCTGAATCCAGTTGGTGCAAGGATTGGAATATTTGTCCGCGGATCAATTGATAGTAAGGTACGTCATAACGATTACGGCGATACGAGCGGAGCTCCAGCATGGATTCCAGTGCTTTGTTGAAATCTTGCTGCTGTAGATGATAATTCACAATATCTTCGGCTATGGAATAGTTTAGATAACGGTATTCTTTTGAAGGGGCAAGCCATTCAAGCATCTTATAATATCCTTCTATTGCTTCGTCTGTCTTTCCCATTTTTTTTAATATTTCCAATCGGCTCCGATGGTCGTAAAATAAAGATAGAGTATCATTAGATGGATTATTCAGTGTCAGTACGCTATTTGCCAGATCAAGGGCTTGCGAATATTTTTTTAGATTAAAGTAGGCAAATTTTTGCATGTTGTAATAATATCTCTGTTGGTTATATGTCATATACTTTTTCTTGTTTTGAAGGGATGAAGCGACATGTAAAACAGAATCCGGCTGGTGCTTGTAAAAGTAACTGTTAGCTTGTTCCAGTTGAGCCTGTAACCATTGGGCTGTATCTCCATATTGTAAAAAAAGTGGGATGCATACTTTAAGTAGAGAATCTTTGGGCTTTTGAGTTTTCCACAATGTGGCTTTGTATAATTGGAAGCAGTATTCAGCCCGCTGTTTATTGGTTAGATGGTTTGGTTCTTGTATTTGTTGAAGATAAAACAGCATACTGTCTGTAGATACTTTTTCCATTTCTACAGACTTACTAAGCAAAGTTCGTGTAGAGTCTTTGCATCCGGTCATTCCATATGATAACAAGATAAGACAGAGTGTGATAAGGAGGTTTTCTTTCATTATAACTTTGCTCTTCATAACATTATCCAGCCCAATTCTCTCGATCTAAGTTCCGGTAGCTGATGGCTTCTGCCAAATGCTCTGGTTTTATTTGTTCGCTTCCTTCCAGATCGGCTATCGTACGAGATACTTTCAAGATACGATCATAAGCGCGGGCTGAAAGATTGAGGCGTTCCATGGCATTTTTCAACAGTGACAGACCTTTTGTTTCAGGCTGTGCAAAAGCCGATAGTTGCTTGCTTGTCATTTGAGCATTGCAATAAGTTCCCGGATAACAAGCAAATCTTTCTTCCTGTATTTGTCGGGCCTTGATCACTCTTTGCCTGATGGCTGCACTGGATTCTCCTTGTCGTTGTTCTGAGATCTTTTCAAATGGTACAGGAACTATTTCAATTTGAATATCAATCCGGTCCAGCAGAGGACCAGATATCTTATTCAGGTATTTTTGTACTTGTCCCGGATTACAGACGCATGGTTTGGTCGGATGGTTGTAATAGCCACATGGGCACGGGTTCATAGATGCTACCAGCATGAAACTGGCAGGATAGTCAATCGTGCTTTTTACGCGTGAAATGGTGATACGACGGTCTTCAAGAGGCTGACGCAATACTTCGAGCACACTGCGGTTAAACTCCGGTAGCTCGTCCAGAAAGAGGACTCCATTATGTGCCAGGCTGATTTCTCCCGGTTGCGGAAAACTGCCTCCACCCACCATAGCTACTTGTGAGATGGTGTGGTGTGGGTCACGAAAGGGACGTTGGGATATCAGAGAAGAGTTGCGTCCTAACTTGCCGGCTACTGAATGTATTTTGGTTGTTTCAAGGCTTTCACCTAAGGATAGAGGGGGCAAAATGGAAGGTAGCCTTTTTGCCATCATCGATTTACCGCTGCCCGGCGCTCCTACCATAATGAGGTTGTGGCCTCCTGCAGCCGCCACCTCAAGTGCACGTTTCACATTTTCTTGTCCTTTCACATCTGCGAAATCGTATTCAAAGTCACTTTGGCAGGCATAAAATTCTTCACGGGTCTGGACTGTAGTCGGTGTCAGTTCGTGTTTATCATTGATGAATTCAATAACTTCCTGTATATTACTCACTCCGTATACCGACAAGTGATTGACTACTGCCGCTTCCCGTGCGTTTTGCAAAGGAACGATTAACCCGGTAAATCCTTCTTCCCGTGCTTTGATAGCTATGGGTAAAGCTCCTTTGATGGGTTGGATTGTTCCATCGAGACTGAGTTCCCCCATTATCATATAGCGAGATAGTTTCTGGGATGAAATTGTCTCGCTGGCAGCCAACATTCCGATAGCCAATGGCAGATCGTAAGATGAGCCCTCCTTGCGGATATCTGCCGGAGCCATGTTGATAACAATATTGCTGGTAGGCATCTTGTACCCGGTTACTTGCAGGGCAGACAGAATACGCTGGTGGCTTTCTTTAACTGCTGAGTCGGGAAGGCCTACCATGTAGAACATACATCCTCGTGAACTGTTGACTTCTATAGTGATGAGGGTTGCTTCAATGCCTTGTACAGCCGCTCCGAATACTTTTATAAGCACGTGTTTCTAATGATTTTGAGGTTAGTGACTCGATTTTAGCGGTTAGTTCTTCCGGATTTCTTTTCTTCGGTTTTCAGTAATTCTTTTAGTTTATTGGTAAGTGCTTCTCCTTTGATGTCTCTTGCCAGAATTCTGCCGGTTGGCGAGATCAGGATATTGGTTGGTAGCGTCAGTATTGCATATTGCTTCGCTGTTTCTGAGCTTAAACCGGTAAAATCGCATACTTGCTCCCAATTCAGGCTATCTTTACTGATGGCTGTTTCCCATGCTTTCTTATCTATATCAAGCGATATGCCTAATATGGCAAAGTTCTTGTTTCTCTTATATTCCTTATTTAGTTTTTTCAGCTCTGTATTGGCTTCGGATGGTTGGTCACACCACGAAGCCCAGAAATTAAGTAGAAGATATTTGTCTCTGAACTTTTCAGCTGAACGTGATAACTTCTCACCTTTTTTATTGGGTAAACTAAAATAAGGAGCAGATTTACCAACAGTCACTTTTTCCAGTTGATCAATATAGTCGCTGATATTTTCAATATAAGGACGATCAAGGAGTGCTCCCGTCATGCTTTCGGTTATTTCTTTTATTTTGGTATAATCCGGCTGTGGTATCTGCACAAAATATTTGTCGAGGAGATAAATACTGGCCAGTGAGGAGTTGTGTTGGCGGATAAATGTTTCGGCTTTTTCCTGCATCATTTTATTGGATACCTGACCCAAACTTTTCTGTTCTTTCATAAAAAGACTCAAGCTTGTGTTCGGTTCATTGCCATCTATATCCAAATGGCTGAGATCATTCGCATTTCCTTTTATCTTGATTTGGTTTCCTTTATCCAGGAAGAGCGGATACTCTACATTCCCGTTTATCAGGAGTACAGTTGCTGTGAGCGTATCGATTACTGTCGAATCTACGTTGAGATTGTAGTTAAACTTACCTTCTTGTGCATAAATGGTATCTATGCGATCATATAGAGCGTCTGTTCCATATAAGTAGAGTGTGTCGTTAGTCAGTCCCTTAAGTTCACCTTCCAGACTGATTTGGGTGCTGTTGCTTTTACAGGCAAACAGGCAAAACACGGTAATAAATAGAATCCCTATCTTTCTCATTCTTATTTCTTTTCTGCGAAAGTAAGGGTTTTGTAGATAAAAAAAAAGAATTGCCCGCCATTTATGTGGCGGACAACTCCTTTTTTATATTTTTCTCAATTAAGTCTCGCTTATTTTACGATGTTCATGAAATCAGAATTCGTATAATATTTAGCGAACTCAAGGTCTGTAGCAGCTTTCTTAGCCAAAGCCGGGTTCTTAGCTACAGCGCTCTTCAAGCTGCTTGTCAGCATAGAAGTGTTGTTAGTTCTTGCACCCAGAACAGCCATCAGATAGTCTGTGTAAGCATCCGGAGTTGAGATACCAGCCAAAGTGTTTTTAGCTTTGTTGTAGTCCTTAGCCAGGATCTGTGCCAAAGCAGCACTGTTTGTTTTAGTGTCTCCAAATGCGTTTACTGCTCTTTCGTATTGTCCCTGAGCTACGTACAGGTTACCCAATGTTTCGTTCAGTTCTTTAGCACCGGCAGCTTTACCTAAGTATGACTCAGCAGCAGCTTTGTCACCCTTAGCCAGAGCGATCAAACCTAAGTTCATGTTTACTTCAGGAGCAGCTTTAATGCTTTCTGCTTTTTTCACGTATGATTGAGCCTTGTCCAAATCACCTGCTTGATAAGCCAGTTTACCCAAGTTGTTGAATGCACGGTAGTCATTCGGGAACTGCTGAGAAGCTTTTGTATAGATGTCAGCCTTCTTAGCCGGGTCGTTAGTCAGTGTAGCAGCATACAGGATTTCTTCCAGATTCAACTGTTTCGGATCTGTTGCAGCCAGATTAGCGATTTCTTCATCAGACTTACCGATGATTTCATAGTTCAAAGTCAAACGAGAACGACGCAACTGCGGCAGGATTTCGTCAGCCAAAGTTTTGTATACAGAAGAGATGTTTTTGATTTCTGTCTCTCTTTGTTCCGGATCCTGATACATAGACAGAACACGAAGAATCAGTTCTTTATCCTGAATGTTTGATTTAGAAACCAGTTCCTGGAAACCTTCCCAGTCCTGAGCAGTATATTTAGCATCAACCGGAACTTCGATTTTAGCTTTCTTCAGGTCTTTATTGATCAGTTTAGTAGTGTTACCTTCACGGTTCTCAGCCAAACCTGTGTTCAGTTTCACACCACCATCAGGAGAAGCATAAGCAGAAATTTCGATATTGCTGATCTTTTTGTTTTCTGCATCGTTTACGTTAGCAACTTCCTTGTTGAATTCCTTAGCGGTTTTCAATTCGCTTGAACGGATGTTAGCCTGTTGGATAAGGAACATGATGTTAGCGTTGTGTGCTTCTTTGATGATACGTTGGAAAGCGTCGTCACCCAAAGCCGGATTAGCGCTGCTCAAAGTATTGTTAATCAATTCAGAAGTAGAGATCACACCGTCTGCGATTTTCACTGCAGGGATAGCGATTGTTTTTTTTCCAACTTTTGCGTTGAATTCAAGGTACAGTTCAGACTTAGCCATTTCAGGAACATAGTCGAATGTAGTTTTCATCGTGTAATTACCACCCATCTTGTAAGAGATAGTCTGGTCGTTACCTTCTACCTTTTCACCCTGGAATACAGCAGGCTGTCCTTTCACTTGTCCACCTTCCCATTTCAGGACCGGAGTTACTTCAACAACTGCGTTCTTTTTGAAATACTTTTCAGGGAACTTTCCGTTGATAGTCACAGGAACTTTACCACCTACAGCTTCCAGTACCTGAGGAGTCGTAGTGAAGTAATCAGATGACAGTGCACCCATTTTGTTGCTACATGATGACAATGCAACAACCAATGCCATAAGTAAAGGCAAATACAACTTCTTGATCATTTTAGGTATAAATTAAATGTTTGTAATTGAAATTTTGTCTATTCAATACGCATCTGTGGATTGCCCATAAATGCTATGCAAAGATATTAATTCTTATACATTTAGGCAAATACACCTTTAATTTTATTATAATTTAATGAAAACTGTCGCATTCCCGAGCTGTTCAGCACTATTCCTCTTTATAAATAACACCAAACCAGACTTTATTGTTTATCGAAATGCCTTTTTTCTTGCCGATATTTGATGTTGCGCGGATGGTGTTCTATGATTTCACTTCGTAGCATATTACGGTCGATATGTGTGTAAATCTCGGTGGTCGAAATTGATTCATGTCCGAGCATGCATTGAATAGCTCTCAGGTTGGCGCCTCCTTCAAGAAGGTGTGTTGCGAAAGAATGCCGGAATGTGTGTGGACTGATGTTTTTGGTGATACCTGCCATATCGGCCAGTTCTTTGATAAGATGAAAGATCATGATACGTGATAGGTGTGTTCCCCGTCTGCTTAAAAACAGATAATCCTCATAATCTTTTTTTATGTTAATCCGGTTTCGATCCATGAAATAGTATTTTATTTCCTGAATGGCTCTGGGGGAGATGGGTACCAATCGTTGTTTACTACCTTTTCCTTCTACTTTAATGAATCCTTCATTAAAATAAAGATCTGATAGTTTTAAGTTGGTTAATTCCGAAACCCGTAAACCACAGCTATAGAGTGTTTCCAATATTGCCCGATTTCGCTGTCCCTCATTTTTGCTCAGATCTACTGTCGAGATAATACGGTCTATTTCCTCTACAGTCAATACTTCCGGTAGTTTAAAACCAATCTTGGGACCTTCCAGTAATTCACTCGGATCAGCTTCTATATAATCGGCCATTATCAGAAAATGGAAGAAAGACTTGATGCCGGAAATGATACGTGCCTGTGACCGGGCATGGATACCGATATCATGCAGTCCGGCTGCAAAACGCTGAAGGTCTTTCAGGCTGATTTCCAGTATATCCACACCTTCGGCCGATAAAAAGTTCAATAGCTTATCCAAATCCGTCAAATAAGCATCCAATGTGTTTTTGGATAATGACTTTTCCAGTTTCAGATACTGTTGGTACTTTTTGATAATCAACCCTTGCTCATCCTTCTTTTTTGTTTTTTCGTCTAATTTCATTTCTTTTTTCTACCTTTGCATCTTGAAATATTGTTCTCGAAGACAAAGGTATTAAAAATAGCAGGATTGTGTTATGAGGATACAAATTATTAATGGTCCCAATATTAATCTTTTGGGCAAGCGTGAACCTTCTATATATGGAAGCGTTACATTTGAAGAGTATTTGGGTGAGCTTCGTAAAAAATATCCCGATGTGGAGTTGGGTTATTTCCAGTCGAACGTTGAAGGAGAAATGATAGATAAAATTCAGCAGACCGGTTTCGATGTGGATGGAATCATTTTGAATGCAGGAGCTTATACGCACACTTCCATTGCTTTGCAGGATGCCATCCGTTCCGTTCCCTCTCCTGTGATTGAGGTTCATATTTCCAATGTTCATGCCCGCGAGTCGTTCCGTCATGTTTCTATGATTGCTTGTGCCTGTAAAGGTGTGATTTGTGGATTTGGATTGAACTCATATCGTCTGGCACTTGAGGCTTTATTAGATAAATAGGTATAAATATAAATAGGTAGATAGATTATGTTGCTGAAACAGACTAAAATCGTAGCTTCCATCTCAGACAGACGTTGCGATGTAGATTTTATAAAAGAGTTGTTTGATGCAGGGATGAATGTGGTTCGTATGAACACAGCTCACGCCAGTCGTGAAGGGTTTGAAGCGTTGATTGCCAATGTTCGTACCGTGTCCAATCGCATCGCTATCCTTATGGATACTAAAGGTCCGGAGGTACGTACCACTGCCAATGCGGAACCAATACTTTATCAGATTGGCGAGAAGGTTAAAATTGTGGGGGATCCCGAACGTGAGACTATCCGTGAATGTATTGCCGTTTCTTATCCGAATTTCGTACACGATCTGAATATAGGTGGAACTATTTTGATTGACGATGGTGATCTTGAGTTGCGGGTTATTGATAAAACGTCCGAATATTTACTTTGTGAGGTGCAGAATGAAGCAACTTTGGGGAGCCGTAAGAGTGTAAATGTTCCCGGGGTCCGCATCAACCTGCCTTCTCTGACTGAAAAAGATCGTAATAACATTCTTTATGCGATAGAAAAAGATATCGATTTCATAGCACATTCTTTTGTACGTAACCGTCAGGATGTGCTTGATATTCGTGAAATTCTGGATGCACACAACAGCGATATCCGTATTATTGCTAAAATAGAGAATCAAGAAGGCGTAGATAATATAGATGAGATTCTGGAAGTTGCTGATGGAGTGATGGTAGCTCGCGGTGACTTGGGTATTGAAGTTCCACAGGAACGCATTCCGGGAATTCAGCGTACATTGATACGTAAATGTATTCTTGCCAAGAAGCCGGTAATCGTAGCTACACAGATGTTACATACGATGATAAATAATCCGCGTCCGACTCGTGCTGAAGTAACCGATATTGCGAATGCTATCTATTATCGTACGGATGCTCTGATGTTGAGTGGTGAAACCGCGTATGGTAAATATCCGGTGGAGGCTGTGAAAACCATGACTAAGATTGCTGCACAGGCTGAAAAAGACAAATTGGAAGAAAATGATATCCGTATTCCTTTGGATGAGAATAGTAATGACGTGACTGCTTTCCTTGCCAAACAGGCTGTGAAAGCAACTACTAAACTAAAAATACGCGCTATCATTACTGATAGCTATCAAGGGCGCACTGCACGTAATCTGGCTGCTTTCCGTGGTAAATATCCGGTGCTTGCCATTTGTTATAAGGAGAAAACTATGCGTCACCTGGCACTCTCTTATGGAGTGGAGGCGATCTACATGCCTGAGTTGGCCAACGGACAGGAGTATTATTTTGCCGCTCTGCGTCGTTTATTGAAAGAAGGACGTTTACATCCTACTGATATGGTGGGTTATCTGAGTAGCGGTAAAGCCGGGACACAAACCTCTTTCCTTGAGATCAATGTCGTGGAAGATGCTTTGAAGCATGCCGGTGACAGTGTATTGCCTAACAGCAACCGTTATCTGTAGGATGAGATGAAAGAGACCGATCTTTTAGACGAATATATCCTAAAGCATATCGATGAAGAGGGTGAATACCTGAAAGCTCTTTATCGGGATACGCATGTCAAGCTTCTGCGTCCCCGTATGGCTTCCGGTCATCTGCAGGGGCGTATGTTGAAGATGTTTGTTCGTATGATACGGCCTCGCCAGATATTAGAAATAGGAACTTATAGTGGTTATTCCGCCCTTTGCTTGGCCGAAGGACTTGAGGAGGGTGGAATGCTCCACACATTTGAGATAAATGACGAACAGGAAGATTTTACCCGTCCCTGGCTCGAAAATTCAGCTTATGCTGATAAAATTAAATTCTACATTGGAGATGCTCTCCAATTGATACCTGCATTGGGAGTTACGTTTGACCTTGCTTTTGTGGATGGCGATAAACGTAAGTATATTGAATATTATGAGATGACTCTTGCGCATCTTTCTCCCGGAGGATATATCATAGCCGATAACACTTTATGGGATGGCCATGTGCTGGAAGAGCCACATAACAACGACTATCAAACCATCGGTATTAAGGCTTTCAACGAATTGGTGGCACATGATGAGCGAGTGGAGAAAGTAATCCTCCCTTTGCGTGATGGACTGACCATTATTCGTAAAAAGTGAGATGTGTATTAGTTGATTACTCTTTAGCATTGGAAGAATAATTCAATAATGAAGATTAAAAATAGTACATATTTTATCTGTCAAACGATATATTTCTCTAATTTTGTGTTCTATTGTAACAAGTGCTAATTGCTTGTTTGATAAAATAATTACGTAGAAAGTTTATGGAAACAACGAGACAGAATAAGATAGCCCGTTTGTTACAGAAGGAACTCAGTGAGATTTTTCTGTTGCAGACCAAGGCTATGCCCGGTGTGTTGGTGTCGGTCAGTGCTGTACGTATCAGCCCTGATATGAGCATTGCCCGCGTATATTTAAGTGTCTTCCCTTCTGATAAAAGCGAAGAAATGGTAAAGAATATCAATAATAATATGAAGTCCATCCGTTTCGAACTCGGTACCCGTGTTCGTCATCAGTTGCGCATTATCCCCGAATTGAAATTTTTTGTGGACGATTCGCTGGACTACATTGAAAAGATAGATGCCTTGTTGAAGTGAATCTTCCCTTCTACATAGCCCGGCGATATCTTTTCTCAAAGAAGAAACACAATGCCATTAATATCATTTCGGCTATTTCCGTGTGTGGAGTAGCATTGGCTACGATGGCAATGGTGTGTACACTTTCCGTATTCAATGGTTTTCAGGATACAGTAGCCGATCTGTTTACTGTGTTTGATCCGGAACTGAAAGTGACGATTGGTGAAGGAAAAGTTTTCGATGCACAGGACCCGCGTATTCAGGCTATCCGGCAGATGCCGGAAGTAGATGTGTTGACTGAAACACTTGAAGAGAATGCGATGGTGCAATATAAGGATCGTCAAACAATGGCTGTTATAAAGGGGGTACAAGATAATTTTGAGCAGTTGACTGCGATAGATAGTATCCTTTATGGAGCAGGTGAGTTTTTGTTGAACGATTCTGTAGTGGATTATGGAGTGATGGGGATTGAGCTTGTCTCTACGTTGGGGACCGGAATCAGGTTTGTCGATCCTTTGCAGGTATATATTCCTAAAAGGAATGGAAAGGTTAATCTTGCAAATCCGGCTGCTTCCTTTAATATGGATTATTTGTATTCGCCCGGTGTAGTGTTTGTAGTCAATCAGCAGAAGTATGACGGACAGTATATTCTCACTTCGTTGGATTTTGCCCGGCGTTTGCTTGATTATACTACCGAAGTGTCTGCAATAGAACTGAAACTAAAGCCGGGATCTAATATTTCTGTAGTGAAAGAAAAGATCGGGAAGGCGTTAGGAGATGGTTTTGTTATTCGTAACCGTTACGAGCAGCAGGAGGATGTGTTTCGCATCATGGAGATAGAGAAATTGGTTTCGTATTTGTTTCTTACCTTTATTCTCGTGATCGCCTGTTTCAATGTGATAGGTTCGCTGTCGATGCTTATTCTGGATAAAAAGGAAGATGTGAATACACTTCGTAAATTGGGAGCTGACGATCGGCTTGTTTCGAGTATTTTCCTTTTCGAAGGATGCATGATTTCCTTTTATGGAGCTATAATCGGGATTATACTCGGCTTGGTTCTATGTTGGGTTCAGATGGCCTACGGGATAGTTTCATTGGGTGGAGGTAGTGCTGCAGGTAATTTTGTAGTTGATTCCTATCCGGTCAGTGTTCATTTGGAGGATGTCATCGTGATATTTATTACCGTATTTACTGTCGGATTTTTATCTGTCTGGTATCCGGTAAGGTATTTGAGTAAACGTTTACTGAAAATGTAGAGAACATTTTGATCGATTAAATTGTTCTATTAGTCGATTTCCATTTCTTATTTTTATAGAAATGTTTATTTTTG
Source organism: Bacteroides sp. 11BF (assembly GCF_019633765.1). NCBI lineage: Bacteria > Pseudomonadati > Bacteroidota > Bacteroidia > Bacteroidales > Bacteroidaceae > Bacteroides > Bacteroides sp. 11BF. Next base: position 26,845 of record NZ_JAFKPJ010000020.1, on the reverse strand, counting down.
ATTTATTAATGAAAATCATCATGTTTATATATAGTGTTAATAGTATCTCTGCGAAGAGAGAATTGTTATGTAAGTGTAATACCTCTCTATGAAAGAAAGTTTCGTTTTTCATAAAAAACTGATGATCGGCGCTGTTCTGTCCCAACGGGGAAGAGCAGCGCTACTTCATTTATAATGAAAGGAATAATGTGTAAAGCTTGATGTTTTTTCTTAGAAACTTCAAAGCATCGGATATGTGGTGTTCCACTGTTCTTTCTGATATTTGTAGTTTCTCTGCAATTTCACGATAAGAAAGTTCTTCGTTCCTGCTTAGACGGAACACTTCCTGTTGCCGGGGTGGTAACATTGAAATAAGTGATTCGATATGTGTCCGTAGATTGGCTGCGTCCAGTTCTTCTTCTATATCATATGACTCTTCTACTGCTTCTATCACTGACAGTTGGTAGAAAGCCTCGTTCAGATTCTTGCGGGAGCGGTTAAAAACAAGGTTACGCATGGTGATGAACAGATATCCTGCAAAGTTTTGCTCTTCATCTAGAGACTCTCTGCTCTCCCAGATTTTAATAAAAACCTCTTGAACGATTTCTTCCACATCAACCAAAGAAGTGACATAAAGTCGCGTAAAGTTGTAAACCTTAGCCCAATAAGAGTGGTACAGGAATGCAAAGGCAGCTTTATCATTGCGGGTCTTCAGTTTAATAATTGCTTCTTTTTCGTTCATTAAGAGTTACGTTTGGATTACAAATATAGCATACTCAATTTATAAAACAGAAAAAAAGTGGAAAACATATAGGGGGGAATTTTATAAATTGTGTATTTATGAATAGATTTATAAATATAGCTTGGATTTTTGGAAAGAAATATAAAGAATATGAAGATTTCTAATAAATACGATCGGCTTGTCCGCAAATTGATTGCCGGTAAGTCTTCTCCGGGAGAAGTAGAAGAGCTGGCGCACTGGAATGTTGTGGAGACAAAGATGAAAAAACAATTTGATGCTGCAAGGAATATAGTGGATGATACTGCTGTTGAAAGTAGGATTTGGAATAAGATTGATTCCAAATGTCAGACTCCTTTTGAACGTAAGCAACGGCTCCAGCTCAGGTACTTGAAGATTGCTCTCGCTGCATGTATTACAGTGTTATTGGTTGTTGGGGGAAGTATCTTCTTTTTTAATGAGGAGCCTATCACTTCCCAACATGCCATTGAGTATACTGAGATTGTTTCTTCAAATAGTCGGTTGTACGTGCTCCCCGACAGTTCAAGGGTTTGGATGCAAGCCGGAAGTCGAATCCGTTTTTCACAGGATTTTATGGATAAACGGGAAGTCTGGTTGGAGGGAGAGTCTACTTTTGAGGTAACCAAACGTAAGGGACGTAATTTTAAGGTATATATTGATCAGGCATTTGTAGAAGTCAAAGGGACGGTTTTTCGTGTTCAGTCCACCCGACAGTATGGTGCGGAAGTGACTCTTTTTAGTGGAAAGGTTGATTTCAACGCTAAGGCTTCGCAGAGGAAGATTGAAATGAAACCTTTGCAACAGATTATTTTTCATCCCGAACAGGATGAAGTGATATTAAAGAATATAGGTAATATCAGTTGGGATGAGGGACGTTACAAATTTGTCGACATGCGTATGGATGATTTGATAGAAGCCATTCATGATATTTACCACATTCCGGTAGAGCTCGATGAGAAAGTATCCCGAAATGACTTGTTCACAGGCTATATGCGTTATGATGACCCCGCATCTAAAGTTATCGAGAAGATTTGTATCAATATGAATTTGAAATTTAGAAAAGAAACACAGAGAATCATTATTTATAAATAATCGCTTTTTTATCAATCACTAATTAATCGTATAATCAAAAAAATGAAAAACATGAGACAATGTTTTAGCGTCTGTAACAGGCGTTTTCTGGCAGGCGTAATTATGTTTATGCTCCTGTATCCTATGTCCGTTTTTGCCGTGCAGGGACAGATAGCCGTGCAGGGAAAGGCAATGAGCATTAAACAGGCTATCCAGGTTATTGAAAAGAACAGTAAATATACGTTCTTTTACAAGGCAGCCGATTTGGGTAATGCAAAGATCCGTGACATCAATTGTGAAGGCTCCATAGAGGAGGTACTGAATGTGCTGTTTAAAGACAGTGGTATCAGCTATGTCATCAAGGGCAATGAAGTTATTCTGAAGAGTGCTCCGGAGGTAGTTTCCACACCACAGCAGAGTAATAAGATCGTTGTAAAAGGTAATATCAGGGATAACTTGGGAGAATCGATTATTGGTGCTACCATTATGGAAAAAAACAATGCCCAGAATGGTACGATCAGTAATGTAGAGGGAAATTTCTCTTTGTCGGTAAATCCGGGTGCTGTTATCGTTATCTCTTATATCGGTTATGTAACACAAGAAGTGAAAGCCGTGGCCGGTGTTCCTTTGAAGATAGTGCTGAAAGATGACTCTCGTACCTTAGACGAAGTAGTGGTAGTCGGTTTCGGTTCACAAAAGAAAGCAAACCTGACAGGTGCTGTTTCATCTATCAAAATGGATGAGATTATCGGGGACCGTCCTATTATGACAGCTTCCGATGCATTGCAAGGTACGGTTCCGGGACTGCTGGTATCTAATAGCGGGAATGCACCGGGTAGCGGAAAGTCATTCCAACTGCGTGGTGCCTATTCAGTAGGTATCAAGAATAGCGACGGAAGCTATGGTGCCAATGTCGCGCCTCTTATCTTGATTGATAACGTAGAGGGTAGCCTCGATATGTTGAATCCGGAAGATATCGAAACGGTGACGGTACTGAAAGATGCTGCTTCGGCAGCTATTTATGGTGCGCGTGCGGCCGGTGGTGTGGTTCTGGTGACTACTAAGCGCCCGAAAGAAGCTACGGCTTTCCGCCTGAACTATAACAATAATTTCGGTTTTGCTACTGCAATGAATCTGCCGAAGCAAGCATCGTTAATGGATTACCTGCAGGCTTATCAGGATGGAGGATATTCTGATGCTTATTGGTCTTATGGTTCACCCAGTGTTTCAAAATGGAAGGAATACCTGACACAGTACAGGCAGGATCCTTCATCTATCAAAACTGTAGGTGATGGTATTTTTGCCGATACGGACGGAGCCTTGTATTATCTGAACGAACATGATCCATATAAGAATTTTATGGAGACCAGTTTCCAGATGAATCATAATCTTTCTGTATCCGGCGGTACAGATAAGTTGCGTTACCGTATGTCAGCCGGATATGTATCTACGGACGGTGTTTTGATTACCGATAAAGATACGTATGAACGTCTGAATATCAATTCTTATATTTCTGCTGATATTACCAAATGGTTTACTCAGGAACTGACAATGAGCTATGCGCGTACCAATCAGTCACAACCGAGTTCCGGTCTGGGAAGCATGTTCGGTAGTAATCAGGTTTCTTATCAACCGGAAGGTAATATGCCTGCGGACGTTTGTTCTACAATCTCTCAGGATTTGCCTTTCAATACACCGCGTAATCAGGTGTTGTTGGCGAATAAATGGAAAAAGTCATATGACAATCCGCGTGTTTTCGTGAAATCTATTTTGAAGCCATTCAAAGGCTTTGAAGGGGTATTTGAATACACGTTTGACAAAAACATGTATGACTATAATTTCTATACCGGAAAAACTCAGTATACAGACATACAGGGAGGTAACAACATCTGGAATGCTGCAAAAGACTATTTGCAGAAAGAAAAACAGTTCACCGATTACAATGCCTTCAATATTTATGGTACATATAAGTTTGATATTAAGAAAGACCACCATTTTAGCGTAATGGCCGGTTTCAACCAGGAGTCTAAATATACGGAAGGAGTAAATGTGTTGTCTTACAATCAAGCTGTTATCGAAGTGCCGGCCTTAGGTTCAGGTACTGGTGACCTGAAAGCGACAGACAGCTATAATGAATATTCTGTTCGTGGCGGATTCTTCCGGGTTAATTATAACTACATGGATAAATATTTGCTGGAGGTGAACGGGCGTTATGACGGATCATCCAAATTCCCGAAAGATTCCCGTTTTGGTTTCTTCCCGTCTGTATCTTTGGGATGGAACGTGGCTCAGGAAAAGTTTATGGAAGTTACACGCAATTATATTGATGGTCTGAAGATTCGTGCATCTTATGGTGTGATCGGCAACCAGAATGTAGTGAACTATGCATATTTCCCGACTATGAGTGTTAGTAACAAGTACAACGGCTGGTTGTCAGGCGGTGATTATGTAACTGCCATTAACTCTTTGCCGAATCTGGTAAGTACAAGCTTTACCTGGGAGAAAGTAGCGACTACTGATATCGGTTTGGATCTGAACATGTTTGGCAATCGTCTGAATGCCGTGTTCGATTGGTATCAGCGTGACACAAAAGGAATGTTGGCACCGGGTATGCAGCTTCCTGCTGTTGTGGGTGCAAGTTCTCCTTTCCAGAATACAGCTGATATGCGTACCCGTGGTTGGGAACTGGCTGTGAACTGGAGAGACCGCATCGGTAAATTCAACTACCGTGTCGGATTCAATCTTTCTGACAGCTACTCTGAAATCACTAAGTACGATGATAATGCTGCTTCTAAATTGCTGAGTAATTTCTATCCGGGACAAAGACTGGGTGAGATCTGGGGATATGAAGTAGACGGATTCTATACAGTAGATGATTTTGTAGATACCAACAGCTGGAAACTTAAAGACGGGGTAGCCTCTATTAAAGGTGTCAGCCCGCGTCCCGGTGACTTGAAATTCAAGAATCTCCGTGATGACGATAAGAGTACGAACCAGATCGACAGCGGAGACGGTACATTGGATAACCCCGGTGACCAGAAAGTAATAGGTAATAGCCTGCCTAAATACCTGTATGGTATTACTCTCGGTGCCAATTATAAAGGTTTCGACCTGAATATTATGATGCAGGGTACCGGTCAACGTGATGCATGGATTGCCAACAACCTGGTATTCCCGATGTATATTTACTCTGTGAATGATATCAAGTACCAACCGTTATTTGACGGTCTGACCGACTACTGGAAACCGGTAGATGCCGCCAATGGAGATTATACTGCTGTAAATCCGAATGCAAAATATCCACGTATGTACGGACAGAATCCGACAGTCGGCTCCAACTATGGACGTAAGACAGACAGATACTTATCTAACGCCGCTTATTTCCGCATCAAGAACGTTACTTTGTCGTATACTGTTCCTAAAACATGGATATCCCGAATCGGCTTGAATCAGTTGAAGGGTTTTGTCAGTGTAGAGAATCTGGCAACTTTCTCTTCATTGCCTTCAGGTATCGATCCTGAAACCTTGAGCTGGAACTATCCGGCATTCCGTACTGTTTCGTTCGGTATCAACTTTACATTATAAACGCATAACCAAGAATTAAAAATGAAAAAGATATATCTATCATTGGCTATTTTAGCCGGAATCGGACTGGCCGGATGTAATGACAGCTTTTTGGAGCATGCGCCTGTCACCAGTCTGACAGAGAATAATGCTTTTAAATCTTACGATAACTTTAAGTCGTTTGCATGGCCCTGCTATGAGATATTCAAAGACAATAATATAGCCAATACTATCAACGGAACCGGGCAAGGATCTTGTTACGCAGGTGATATGAATGCCGGATACTTGGAGAGTCGTGCCAATGAGTCAGGTAATGACTATGCTTTCGGAAGGGTGCAGAGTGTGGCTTCGGGCAATGGCTGGGGATTTTCCGGCACATTCCGTCGTGCTAACATCTTGCTTGCCAATATCGATAAATCAGAAATGACTGATGCTGAAAAAGACCATTGGCGTGCGGTGGGATATTTCTTCCACTCATATTGGTACATGGAGCTTATCAACCGTTTCGGGGCAGTGCCTTGGGTCAATACAGCTCTTAACGAAACTTCTCCTGAGGCTTACGGCCCCCGTGTTGACCGTGAGATTGTAGCAGACTCCGTATTGAATCGTTTGAAATGGGCTGAAGCGAATATCGGGGATTTTGAGAAACAAGACGGTGCGAATACCATCAATCGTGATTGTATTCGTGCAGCTATCTCACGATTTACGTTGCGTGAAGCCACTTGGCGCAAATATCACGGAATAGAGGGTGCCCAGAAGTTCTTTGACGAATGTATCCGGGTGTCTCGCCTGTTGATGAATGATTATCCTACTCTTTACTACGGAACAGACGGTCAGCCTGCAGCCGGATATGGGGAGATGTGGACTACAGAAGATTTGGGCAAAGTGCCGGGAGTCATCCTGTACATGGAGTTTGTTCAGGACATCAAGATGGCCAACTTCAGTGCATTGGAACACATGGATAGCCATAATGTGGAGATGAACCAGCACACAGTTGATCTTTATCTGTGTAAGGACGGTAAGCCGATTGCTACTTCTGAGAACTATCATGGAGACAAAACGCCATACGCTACTTTCCGCGACCGTGATCCGCGTTTATATCACGTGGTGATGCCTCCGTATAAAGTAAAAGCAAAGGCTAAGACGAAAGATGATCCCAGAACATGGGATTATACCGATGATCCTGCCGACCGTGAATACATTGACATAATGGGACCTAACGAATCGTGTGATAACCCCGGTATCGGCATGAAACGTCTGCCCGGACAGAACTGGGCAGCCTCACTGGTTCCTTCTTCACCCAACTTTATGGGGGGTATCGGAGCTACAGGTTTCGTGAGAAGCCGTTCGGGATATTACTTCTGGAAGAACTGGAGCAACTGGGAAACGAACCGAAATGGAGGTATCACTCTGAACACATCGGATAAACCTATCTTCAAAATCGAAGAGATATTGCTGAATTATGCTGAGGCCATGTGCGAGACAGGGCAGTTCACTCAGGCAGTGGCCGACGAGTCTATCAATAAACTGCGTAAACGTGCCGGTGTGGCAGATATGAAGGTTGCCGAGATCAACGATAGCTTTGACCCGAATCGTGGCCGCTATTACCCGAAAGGTAATGAACAAGGTGTTCTGGTAGATCCTGTTTTGTGGGAAGTCCGTCGTGAACGTATTATCGAGTTAATGGGTGAAGGCTTCGGATTCTATGATATCCGTCGTTGGAGAATGGCTCCCTGGTTCCTTAATCGTCAGCTCAAAGGAATGTGGATGACGAAAGATAAGTTCAGACATGGTGCCCAGTTCTTGCTGGATGAAACGACCGGCGGACCGGATCCTGCCGACGGAGCCATGACAGAAGGATATATCTATCTGCAACCCGATCCTATCAAAGCAGGCGAAGGCTGGCAGGAGAGATATTATCTTTATGAAGTTCCCAGCCAGGAGATTATTCTGAATCCTGCACTTGCACCTAACAATCCGGGATGGGAATAACTGAAGCGGAATATACAATGAATCAAACTCATCACAGATTATACAGATTAATACAGATTCTTTAATTTAGCTCTCAGTGAAATAAATTATTAATCTGTGAAAATCAATGTAATCTGTGGTGAAATCGAAATAAACCCAACGAATGAACCAGAAAATCATTTATAGCAGTGCATTGCTTGTCGGGCTGGGTAGCTCGCAAGCATTTGCCCATCAAGAGAAGGCACATAACCCTCAAAAACCGAATATCATCTTTATCATGTGCGATGACATGGGGTATGGAGATTTGGGTTGTTACGGACAGCCATACATCAGTACGCCTAACATCGACAACATGGCCCGTGAAGGTATGCGTTTTACGCAAGCCTATGCCGGAAGTCCGGTGAGTGCACCTTCGCGTGCGTCGTTGATGACCGGACAGCATACCGGACATTGTGAAGTACGTGGCAATAAAGAGTATTGGACTCAAGCATCTACGGTGATGTATGGCGATAATAAAGAATTCTCGGTTGTCGGACAACACCCTTATGATCCGGAACATATTATTTTGCCTGAGATCATGAAAGATAACGGATATACTACCGGTATGTTTGGTAAATGGGCAGGGGGGTACGAAGGTTCTGTGTCCACTCCGGATAAAAGGGGAATCGATGAATATTACGGATATATCTGTCAGTTTCAGGCTCACCTCTATTATCCCAATTTCCTGAACCGTTATAGCCAGTCGTTGGGCGATACGGGTGTCGTACGTGTTGTGATGGAAGAGAATATCAAATATCCGATGTACGGTCCCGATTATCATAAACGTACTCAATACTCAGCCGATTTGATTCATCAGAAAGCGATGGAATGGATCGATAAACAGAATGAAGATCAACCTTTTTTCGGTGTTTTCACCTATACTTTGCCTCACGCAGAACTGGTGCAGCCGGAAGACTCTATTCTGAACCATTACAAGACACAGTTTACTGATGATAAAGCTTTTGGTGGTCAGAAGGGGTCCCGATATAACGCTATCACCCATGTACATGCGCAGTTTGCAGGTATGATCACCCGTTTGGACCATTATGTGGGTGAGGTCCTGAAGAAGTTAGAAGAGAAAGGATTGGATAAAAATACGATTGTCATCTTTACCAGTGATAATGGTCCCCACGAGGAAGGCGGGGCCGATCCCACTTTCTTCGGACGTGACGGGAAGTTGCGTGGCTTGAAACGCCAGTGTTACGAGGGTGGTATCCGTGTTCCGTTTATTGTCCGTTGGCCCGGTCAGGTTGCTGCCGGAACAGTGAATGATCACCAATGTGCTTTTTACGACGTCATGCCTACCTTGTGTGATTTGACGGGTGTGAAGAATTTCCCGAAAAAATATGTGAATAAGAAGAAAGAATCCGATTATTTTGATGGTATCTCTTTTGCCCGGACTCTGTTGGGTAAGAAGAACCAGAAGAAACATGATTTTCTTTATTGGGAATTTAATGAAACGAACCAGATAGGCGTACGCATGGGAGATTGGAAAATGGTTGTTAAGAAAGGTATTCCTTTCCTTTATAATTTGGCAACAGATATCCATGAAGACCATAATGTAGCTGCCGAGAATCCGGATATTGTGAAGAAAATGGTTGGAATTATCCACCGGCAACATACGGAAAATCCGAATTTCAAGGTAACGTTACCTGCCGTGATGTAAGAAGGTTCTTAGTAAGAAGTTATATCAAGCGCCATCCTTTATCCTCTATTCAGAGGAAGGATGGCGCTTTTTATTTGATGGTTTAAAATGTAGTTCGGTATCAAAATGTTTGATATTCTACTTTTTTGCTGACATCCACTTTTGTGAAATGTAGTGAAATAGAGGAGGAATCATCGGATATTTCTTTTTAGATCACTTGTTACCGGGAAATAATGTGAGAGGTGCCGGCACGAAGTTAACTTCCTGCCGGCAAATAACTAACTTCCTGCCGGCAGAGAATTAATTTCCTGAGAGTAGGAAGTTAACTTCTTATTAATAAGAAGTTTGTTTTCTGATGAAAACGCGCTTTTTTTCTTGGAGAAGCCTTTAATTCAGGGGAAGAAAGTGGCTTTTTTTTCTATAATAAAGTTTTAGAAGCCTTTTTTTTTATATCATTCTGAACGTTCGTTTGTTATCTGGCTTTCTTGTGAATAGTAAATGGGATCGGCTAATTATCTTTCTTATAGTATTTCACTGTATTTGGTGGCTATGTGATTTTTAGAACAACGCTATTTCTGAGTTTTTTTATTCTTTCTTTGTTATGGTGTGCAAAAAAACGATTCTGAAGAGTTTTAGAATACATTTAGACAAAATGACAAAAAGCTATCGTGGATTTATTTACTTGAATATATTTTTATTGTAACCTTTTTGTATTAGTTGGCGTTTTAACCTCTAAGATAGAACAAGATGTCTGGATATTTTTCTATAGCCTTGTGTCGCCCATTGAATAGTTCTGTGGCTGATCCTACGATTTATTCAAAGAATTTAGGGGCAATGAATCGGTTGAATATAGATGAATGGCATAAGAGGTATGGCACATTTGATACAGGCTGTTCTTATGATCGCATTGCTGAATTTATAGAATAGCTTCCTAAGCGATATTGCAGGTCTTGATTTAAGTGTTGGGTAAAAATAATGTGTTTTAATAACTCAAGCGGTGTATATGAATCCGGAATTTATCACTTTCGATGAGGCTACTCTTTTTTAGATGCCATCAATGAAAAAGAAATTATAGAGAGTCTGAAAGAATTAATAATAAATTACGTATAGAATAAAACACAAACTCCTCAGACAGAAGTAGTCTGAGGAGTTCGTGTTTGTAAATGATGAACCGCTCTCTGTAGACGGTTATTTTTTTATGCTTTCTCCATATTTTTTCCGGTTGATCCATACCAGAATAATTACTCCTATCAGCAATAATGCCATCGCTCCATATGCAATACCTTCTGTGATGTGCAGGCTTTGCGGATCAAAACGCATTTCGATGGTATGCTTACCCGCCGGTACGTTCATAGTACGTAAGATGTAATCTGCACGGGCAATATCGGCAGGTTTGCCATCAATGGTTGCCGTCCATCCCGGATAATATATTTCCGAGAATACAACTACACCGTCTTTGGGCGAGGAAGTCTCGTATACTAATTGGTTGGGTTCATAGCCGGTCAACCGGATGGTGGACAGTGAGTCTTTGTAGCCCTCGTTCACCCCTTTCAAGGCCTCTTTAAACTTAGAGTCTACTATAGCGGTTTGTTGGAGGTCGACTTGCCCGATGGCATCGATTTCTTCGTTCGCATTGTTCACGTACTGTACTTTATCTACGAACCAGGCATTGCCGAAAGCATATGGATTTTCAATGGGGACTGTTTGGCCTTGTTGCCCGGCAGGGAATATGAAGTACTTTGTATTCAGCATATTCAGTACAGGGAATTTAGCTGCGTTCACACTGTCCATTTGACCGCCTGCTGTTGCTACTTCCTGATAGGCTGCCTGCATTTCTTTGGCAATATGATGGTCTATCATTTCCTGATAACGGCGGAGTTTGGCAGCATGGTAGCCACCTACGCTCTTGTGCCAATAAGAAGTATTGTTTTCTTCGAATGTATTGCCTGCGAAGTTCAGTACACGGTAATCCGGTGATTGATCTTGCAGGATCAGTTCATCTGTCTGACTCTTCCGGAACGTTGCAGCCTGTTCGGATTTCGGGACGAACTGTTCGTCGTACAAATAGCGTTTGTTTACGCTCCACATGTCTCCCAGGCATAGCAGGGCAATAGCGGCAACAGTCCAGGTCGCTTTCAGTTTTTTTGCGTTGTAAGCCAGTAAGAGCAGGGTACCGATAGTAACGATAAAGAAACTGCGCCAAGCGTCAGAAGTGAAAAGGTGCACACGCATCTCTTCAAGATTAGCCACTATAGGCGATAACTGATCGGCGGGCAGAGCATTCTGTAGGGCTGCCATCTCGTTAGCAGGAATATAAGTCGGGAAGAATAGGCGGGGAGCAATGGCAAAAAGTAGCGCAAGTCCCCCGGTCAGTCCGAAACTGATATAGATATATTTCAGTTTCTCTTTCAGCAGCTCCGGCTTGGTAAGTATCTCTTTCAGGGTGAGAATCGCGAGCAGGGGAATGGTAAACTCGGCAATTACCAGAATGGAGGATACGGCGCGGAACTTATTATACATCGGGATGTAATCGATAAAGAAGTCTGTCAGCCCCATAAAATTTTTACCCCACGAAAGCAGGATAGAGAAAATGGTGGCTCCTAACAGTGCCCATTTCATGGGACCTTTTACAATGAAACAGCCCAGAATGAAAAGCATTAGTACAAAAGCACCTACGTAGACAGGACCGCTTGTCATGGGTTGGTCGCCGAAGTACTGGGTCAGTTGTGAGTAGAGGCTGCTGTACATCGGATTGGCTTTTTCCATTGCCTTTTCACTTCGTGACAATGGCACCGAGGCGCCTCCCTTGACATTGGGGACCAGTAATGAGAATGTTTCGCCGATGCCATAGCTCCATTGGGTGATATAGTCACGATTGAGCCCGCTGCTTGTCTGCTTTGCGGCAGCTCCTTCATATTTCAACTCACTTTTGCCACGCATCGTTTCTTTGCTATACTCGTAAGTGTGGTATAGGCTCGAAAGATTGATGGATACACCGATTAATCCGGCGATAATCAGCACACCGGTAGCTTTGAAGAACTGGGGAAGTTCTTTTTTGCGCCAGGCATCTTCGAAGAATGCACCTACCATGAAGAGAATGACAAACAGGAAATAGTAGGTCATTTGCACATGGTTGGACAGAATCTGCATGGCCATGAACAAAGCAGTGACAATCCCTCCTAACAAATATTTTTTCCGGTAGGCAAGTACAATACCTGCTATTGTAGGTGGTATATAGGCAAGGGTGATGAATTTCCAGATATGTCCGGCAGCAATTAAAATGAAGAAGTAGGACGAAAAGGCCCAGATAATTCCTCCCAACCCCGAGAGCCATGCCGGTATGCCGAATGCCCTTAGCAGGATATAGAACCCAAGCATCATGATAAATGTGAGCCATACGTAGTTCGGGAGAAAAAGATGATATACTTTTTGTACGAATGTCAGCGGCTCGGTGGAGTCGTAACTTGGGGACATCTGGTAGGTGGGCATTCCTCCGAAAAGGGCGTTTGTCCAACGTGTGCGTTCACCTGTTTTTTCATAGTACTCTTTAGCTTCCTGTCCGGCTCCGGCTCCGGCTACGGTGTCGTGCTGGAAGAGAATCCGGTCTTCAGTGATCGCCGGGAAGAAATAGATGAAAGAGATGACTATGAATGCCAGAATGGCAATAAGGTCTGGAAGAAACTTTTTCATTTACGATTAGACGATTTACAATTTATGATTGAGGTTTGACTGTAGGATTAGACGATTTACAATCCGGCTTAACCGTTATTCGTAAATCGTCCAATCGTAACTTTTTAATATCTGTAGTGGTCGGCTTTATATGGGCCGTCAACCGAAACTCCGATATAGGCAGCCTGCTCAGGAGTCAGTTTGGTCAGCTTTACGCCGATCTTTTCAAGATGCAGTCGGGCTACTTCTTCATCCAGGTGTTTCGGCAAGCGATATACGTTGATGTCGTATTTCTTGTTGAACAGCTCGATCTGTGCCAGTGTCTGGTTAGTGAAAGAGTTGCTCATCACGAAAGAGGGATGTCCTGTGGCGCAGCCCAGGTTTACCAAACGGCCGTCTGCCAGCAGAATGATGCTGTGTCCGTCAGGGAAATAATAACGGTCTACCTGTGGTTTGATATTGACACGTTTGATACCCGGGTAATGTTTCAGGGCATCTACCTGAATTTCATTGTCAAAGTGACCGATGTTGCAAACAATGGCCTGATCTTTCATCTGTTCCATGTGATCGATACGGATGATGTCGATGTTACCGGTTGTGGTAACAAAGATGTTACCTTCTTTGCAGGCGTCCTCCATGGTCACTACCTCAAAACCTTCCATAGCGGCCTGAAGTGCACAGATGGGATCGACTTCTGTCACTAACACGCGGGCCCCATAAGAGCGCATGGAGTGTGAGCAGCCTTTACCTACATCTCCATAACCGCATACTACAACTACTTTACCGGCAATCATTACGTCTGTGGCACGTTTAATGCCGTCTGCCAGTGATTCGCGGCAACCATACAGGTTGTCGAATTTAGATTTGGTAACCGAGTCGTTTACGTTGAAGGCAGGGAACAACAACTTGCCTTCTTCCTGCATCTGGTATAGGCGATGCACGCCGGTCGTTGTCTCTTCCGAAACTCCGCGCACTTCAGCCGCTACCCGGTGCCAGCGTTCTTTGTCTTCTGCCAGCACTTTTTTCAGTATGGCGTTCAGTTCTATTTCATCTTCGGCATGTACCTCTTTGTCCAGTACGGCAGCATTATTTTCTGCTTCATAGCCCACATGGATCATCATTGTGGCATCCCCGCCATCGTCGACAATCACTGTCGGCCCTTTACCTCCTTCGAAGTTCAGAGCCTGCAAGGTACACCACCAATAGTCTGCCAAAGTTTCACCTTTCCAGGCAAATACGGCAACACCTGAAGCTGCAATGGCTGCTGCTGCATGATCTTGTGTCGAATATATGTTGCAAGAGCACCAACGGACTTCAGCTCCCAAAGCCACCAGCGTTTCAATCAGGACAGCAGTCTGGATTGTCATGTGCAGCGAACCCATGATACGGGCACCTTTCAACGGTTTGGATTCTCCATATTTTTCGCGAAGAGCCATAAGGCCGGGCATTTCTTTTTCTGCCAAGTCGATTTCCTTGCGACCAAAGTCGGCAAGTGTGATGTCTGCCACTTTGTAGGGCAGGGTAGAGAATAATTCTGTGGACATAAATGTAAATTGTTTAAAATATAAAGTGGTGCAAAGATAGAACATTCTGAATAGTAGGGCAAAAGCTATCGGATTTTTTAATCAATAATAACTTCGATTTGTAGGATATTTTTCAGATTTATGTATTATATTTGCAAGTAATGAAATGCTATATACAACAATATAGATTAAAACAGACTGAAATCCATGGGATACTACGAGCATAAAACAAAAGAAGAACTACTGGAAATTGTAGAGAAACTGGAGGAGAAAGTGGAGAGGCTTTCTTCGGAACTCGACTCTCTCAGGAAAGGACGGTTCCGAGAGCGATACAGTACCCGGATTTTGGATGCTTTGCCCGATATGCTTACTGTTTTTGATCATAATGCCAATATAGTAGAGTTAGCTTCATCACCTACTACGAATCATGTTGAAGGTACGACAGCCGATAGTATTATAAATTCAAATGTAAAAGATATTGTTCCTGAGGAGGCTTATGAAAGTGTTCGTCAGAACATGGATAAAGTAATCCGTACCGGGAAGAGTTCGATAGCCGAACATTCGTTAACGCTGGACGGCGTTCTTCATCATTATGAAAATCGTATTTTCCCGTTGGATGATCAATATTTGTTGTGTATGTGCCGTGACGTATCACAGGAAACCGAAATGGCAAGAACCAACGAGGTTCAGCGAAGTGAGATCGTACGTCTCAATTCGTTGATGAATGATATTCTGAATAATATTCCTGTCTATTTGTTTGTGAAAGATACAGGGAACGACTTTCGTTATCTTTATTGGAATAAAGCTTTTGCCGAATATTCGGGTATCTCTGTCGAGAGGGCCGTAGGGAGGACAGATGCGGAGATATTTCCGGATAAAAAGGATGCGGAGCGTCTCCGGCAAGATGATTTGAAAGCGATGGAGCTGGGACGCATTGAGTATCTGGAAACTTATACCACTATGAGTGGCGAAGTCCGTACAGTGACCACCATGAAAACAGTGGTTCCTTCAGGAGGACGGTATCCTTATATCATTGGAGTGTCATGGGATGTGACCGAAACAAAGAAGACGGAAAAAGAGTTGATAGCGGCCCGGATCAAGGCAGAAGAGGCCGACCGGATGAAATCTTCGTTTCTGGCAAATATGAGCCACGAAATACGCACTCCGCTAAATGCGATTGTAGGTTTCTCCAAACTGATTATCGAGGCGGACGATGAATACGAAAAGCGGCAATATGCCGATATCGTAGAGCATAATTCGTCTGTTCTGTTGAATCTCTTCAATGATATTCTCGATCTTTCTGCACTTGAAGCCGGTTCCTTGGAACTTTCTTTTCATCCTGTGAAGTTGAAAGATATCTGTCTGCAATTGCATGAATTGTATGTGAAATCGGTTAAACCGGAAGTTCGGCTTATGTTGGACGAAGTAGATCCGCAGCTATGCATACAAGGAGATTGGGAGCGTATTTCGCAGATTTTGGTCAATCTGATCACCAATGCCATTAAGTTTACTTCTGCCGGAGAAATTCATTTCGGATTTCAGGAGAAGGCCGATATGGTGCAGTTTTATGTATCGGATACAGGGAAAGGAATCCCTGCAGAAAGGGTGGCTACGATCTTCCAGCGTTTCGGAAAGATAGATGATTTTGTGCAAGGCACAGGGTTGGGACTGACTATTTGCCGTATGCTTGTCGAAAAGATGGGCGGACGAATCTGGGTACGTTCCAAACAGGGCAAAGGAACTGTTTTTTATTTTACTTTACCTGTGAAGCGATAATGATAAGTGATTAACGTTTGGAATTTCTCTCCGGTTAATCACTTATCATGTCTGTTTTTATATAATCTGGATACCTTGTTCTTCGCAGAGTTTCAATCCTAAATCCTTCAGTTTGAATTTTTGTATCTTTCCGCTTCCGGTCATAGGGAACTCATCAATAAAGAAAATATATTTGGGTATTTTGTAGCGGGAGATTTTATTACGGCAGAAGTCCTGCACGTCTGATGCCTGCATGGTTACCCCTTCGTGCAGAATGATGAAGGCGCCTACTGCTTCTCCATACTTTTTAGACGGAATGCCTGATACCTGCACGTCTTTTACTCCTTCAAGCTTATAGAGGAATTCTTCGATTTCACGCGGATAGATATTCTCCCCTCCACGTATGATCATATCTTTGATACGCCCCGTGATGCGATAGTTTCCATTTTCGTCCTTGATTCCCAAGTCTCCTGAGTGCAGGAAGTTGTTTTTATCTATCACTTCAGCTGTAGCTTGTGGGTTCTTATAATATCCTTTCATGGTGTTATATCCGCGATTGCACATTTCTCCCTGTACGCCGATCGGGCATTCTTCACCTGTTTCCGGATCAAGCACTTTTACTTCTGTGAACTCAAAGTCACGTCCTACAGTGTTGCAGCGTACGTCAAATGGATCGTCAATGCGGGTGGCAGTCATCCCCGGAGCTGCTTCAGTCAGCCCGTATACGCTGGTCACCTTCATATACATTTTTTCTTCCACCTGTTTCATCAACTCTACCGGGCAGAGTGAGCCGGCCATGATGCCTGTACGAAGACTCGACATGTCGAACATATCGAACATCGGATGATTTAGTTCGGCGATAAACATGGTAGGTACTCCATAGAGTGCGGTACATCTTTCTTTATGGATGGATGCCAGTACGATGAGTGGGTCAAAGCGTTCAACCATCACCTGGGTACAGCCGTGAGTCAGGCAGTTCATGGTGGCTAACACTACGCCGAAGCAATGGAACAGAGGTACGCAGCAACATAGTTTATCGTCGGCTGTGAATTTCATATGCTCGCCGGTCAGGAAACCATTATTGCTTATATTGTAATGTGTCAGCATGACCCCTTTGGGAAAACCGGTTGTTCCGGAGGTATATTGCATATTTACCACGTCGTGACAGTCGACGCCGGCTTTGAGTTCATTGAGTCTGGTGTCTTCTATATTATCGCCTAATAACAGGATTTCCTGTGTATTGTACATCCCGCGGTGCTTCTCTTGTCCTACATAGATCACATTTTTCATATAGGGGAAACGTTCGCTCTTCAGATGTCCGCGTTCACAGGTTTTCAGTTCCGGAAGCATATTGTAGGTCATCTGAACAAAGTCGCTGTCCTTCTCTCCATTAACAATGCAGAGTGTATGCATGTCCGAGTTCTCGCACAAGTATTCCAGTTCAGCTTGTTTATAGTTGGTGTTTACTGTCACGTAGACTGCACCGATTTTTGCACAGGCATATAGCAGAGTCAGCCAGTCCGGTACGTTTGCCGCCCAGATGCCTACATGGGTACCTCTTTCCACTCCGATGGCAATCAGTCCTTTCGCCATGTCATCCACCCGTTTGTTGAATTGCTTCCAGGTGAAACGCAGGTTACGGTCGGAGTATACAATGTATTCTTTGTCGGGTGTTGTTTCGGCCCAATGTTCAAGCCACTGACCGAGTGTTTTTTCGTATAGTTGCATGTTTTTAGTATGTGTGGAGCGATAATCGTTGATCATTAAATCGGTGTATAGATCACTGCCAGAATTTTGGCAGCCTGTCCTTCGTAGGCATGAACGTGATGAGGGACGATGGAGTCATAATAGATACTATCGCCTTCCTCAAGCAAGTAGGTGCTCTTTCCGTAACTGATTTCCATGACTCCTTCCATGACCATGATGAATTCCTCTCCTTCATGGGAAGATAGCACGAAATCACTGTCTTGTGTAGGGGCTACATCGATAATGAACGGTTCCATGTGGCGGTCGGCTTTTGACTTGGACAGTGAATGGTACTGCATGTGTTTGCGCGAATGGATGGCGTTGTTTGAAAAGCTGATCGTGTCTGTTGCTTCCATTTTGCGCGAAACAACCGGGCCTGTTTCATCCTGGTCGTCGAGGAAAGTGCCCAGACGTACGCCCAATACACGGGCTATTTTGATAAGCGGTGCCAATGACGGTAGGTCAATATTGTTTTCGATACGTTCTATCTGTTCGATAGCCAGTCCCGAGCGTTCGGCAAGTTCTTCTATTGAGATTCCTTTATTCTCACGGAGTGATTTTATCTTTTCTCCTACGATTTTACTTGTATCCATAATGTTTGAATGTATTTTCCTGGTAAAAGGTTATAATTTAATTCGTTTTGCTGCAAAATTAATGAAATTTTATATCCAAGCAAGGGGAAGGGTAAAAAATAAAAGCCGTTTCTTCCCGATGGAAGAAACGGCTTTTAAATTTTGTTCGCGGTAAGTGATTACTTACGCAAGCCAAGCTCTTTGATGATATCACGATATCTGGTGATATCTTTTGCTTTCAGGTAGTCGAGCAAAGCACGACGTTTACCTACTAACATAGTCAAAGCTCTTTCTGTACTATAATCTTTTCTGTTGAGCTTCATGTGCTCAGTCAGGTGAGTAATACGGTATGAAAACAAAGCTATCTGGGCCTCAGCTGAGCCAGTATCAGTGTTAGACTTTCCGTACTTACCGAAGATTTCTTGCTTTTTAGCAGCGTCTAAATACATAATTAATAAAATTATTGATCTATAAAATGTTTCTTTGAGCGTGCAAAGATAGGCATTATCTTTTATCCCACAATGAATTGCAGGAAATATTTTCTATACTATCCCTTTTTTCTAATCCAATTTTTGTACCTTTGTCGCCAAATAATAGGTATTCTATGCAAAATATTCGAAACATTGCAATTATTGCCCATGTTGACCATGGGAAAACGACTCTCGTCGATAAAATGCTTTTAGCCGGAAACTTGTTTCGCGGCAACCAAACAAGCGGTGAATTAATTCTGGATAACAACGACTTGGAGCGTGAACGAGGGATAACGATTCTCTCTAAAAACGTTTCTATCAATTACAACGGAACTAAGATTAATATTATTGATACTCCGGGACACAGCGACTTCGGTGGTGAAGTAGAGCGTGTGCTCAACATGGCCGATGGATGTATTCTGTTGGTTGATGCTTTTGAAGGTCCGATGCCGCAAACGCGCTTCGTATTACAGAAAGCTTTGGAAATCGGATTGAAACCGATTGTTGTTATTAATAAGGTGGATAAGCCGAACTGCCGTCCGGACGAAGTACATGAGATGGTGTTCGATCTGATGTTCAGCCTCGATGCTACTGAAGAGCAGCTTGACTTCCCGACAATCTATGGTTCGGCTAAGAACAACTGGATGAGTACGGACTGGAAAGAGCAGACAGACAGCATTGTGCCTTTGCTGGATTGTATTGTCGAGAACATTCCTGCTCCGGAACAATTGGAAGGTACTCCGCAGATGCTGATCACCTCACTCGATTATTCTTCATATACAGGCCGTATCGCTGTAGGACGTGTTCACCGCGGTACGCTCAAGGAGGGTATGAATGTGTCTTTGGCTAAGCGCGACGGTAGTATTGTAAAATCTAAAATAAAGGAAGTTCATGTTTTTGAAGGGCTGGGCCGTGTGAAAACGACTGAGGTTTCTTCAGGAGATATTTGTGCTTTGGTGGGTATTGACGGATTTGAGATTGGAGATACGATCTGCGATTATGAAAATCCGGAAGCATTGCCGCCTATCGCTATTGATGAACCGACTATGAGCATGCTGTTTGCCATCAACGATTCTCCGTTCTATGGTAAGGACGGTAAATTTGTAACTTCACGTCATATCCATGATCGTTTGACCAAGGAGTTGGATAAGAACCTCGCATTGCGCGTGCGTAAGAGTGAAGAAGACGGTAAATGGGTTGTATCGGGTCGTGGTGTGCTTCACCTTTCTGTTTTGATCGAAACGATGCGTCGTGAAGGTTACGAGTTACAGGTTGGACAGCCGCAAGTAATTTATAAAGAAATAGATGGAGTGAAGTGTGAACCGATCGAGGAACTTACAATCAACGTACCGGAAGAGTATTCAAGTAAAATTATCGATATGGTGACTCGCCGTAAGGGTGAGATGACCATGATGGAGAATACCGGTGAGCGTATTAACCTTGAGTTTGACATGCCTTCACGCGGTATCATCGGTCTTCGTACGAACGTTCTGACTGCTTCGGCAGGTGAAGCCATCATGGCTCACCGTTTTAAAGAATATCAACCGTTCAAAGGTGATATCGAACGTCGTACCAATGGTTCGATTATCGCTATGGAAGGTGGTACTGCATTTGCTTATGCAATCGATAAACTGCAGGATCGTGGTAAATTCTTTATTTTCCCTCAGGAAGAGGTATACGCTGGGCAGGTAGTGGGTGAACATGCTCACGAAAAAGACCTGGTTGTAAATGTGACTAAGTCGAAGAAACTGACCAATATGCGTGCTTCCGGTTCTGATGAGAAGACCCGTCTGATTCCTCCTGTACAGTTCTCTCTTGAAGAGGCATTGGAGTACATCAAGGAAGACGAATATGTAGAGGTTACTCCGAAGGCTATGCGTATGCGTAAAGTGCTTTTGGATGAAAACGAACGTAAACGCGCTAACAAGAGCTGATATTTCCGGATATTTATATAATGAAAGGCTGTGCAATTTTGCGCGGCCTTTTTGTTTATATATACCGTTCTTCTAATATGTAATATAAAAAAGGACATCCTCACGGACGCCCTTTTTCCAATTTTCCTTTTTTAAATTTGTGTAGTTGCTATAAATCTCTTACCACAACAACTTTATTATATACTAAAAATCAATACTTTTTTATATTTTGCTTCCTATTGGAAAACTATTATTCGATAGCAGGCTCGCTTGTTTTGTTTGGCCAGTATGGGTTCTGGTAAAGTACAGAACTGTTGACTGAACGATCCGGAGACAGGAGCTCCATCTGCCGTATCGGCACCGGATACAAGTAGTATGCCTTAGCGAATGTGTAACCGTCGAATACAGCGTTATTTGCTTTTACGATTGAGTATGGACGTACATACTTACCTAATTCTTTTGCTGACATATTGGCTGTTGAACTACCGTCTGATACAATCTTATATTTAGGCTCGCCTTTGTCGTTCTTCATTGCCACATAGTCATCATAAGCTTCATCCCAGAAGTTGAATCCTTCCGGAACATATTTGGTTGTAAGCAATTGATCCATAGCTCTCCAGCGCATCAGGTCATCCCAACGCATACCTTCACCGATGAATTCGCAACGACGTTCACGGCGGATATTGAATAAAGTTGCGTCTACCAATGTAGAACCGGAGTATTTAGCCCAGTCTACTTCTTTGCTCATATCTGTATTGCGAATGGTCTTTTCGTAATCTGTGTCCACCCCACCACGTTTGCGGATGGCGGTCCAGTATTGGGCTGCTTTTCCATCTACCTTACCATTTCTCAGATAATATGCTTCCAGATAGTTGAGGTAAGCTTCCACACCGCGATAGATGATGCATCCTGTGGTCGACTGGTCGGAACCCGAGATAATCTGATCCTTTTTATAAGTCAGGCATTTACGGATGCGATATCCTGTCAAATCTCTTACTTCTTCCAGCTCAAAGAGAGCAGGTTCGCCGAACTCGGGCATAGTGCCGTCACCATCGGCTCTCGGAGCCTGTTTGTCTTTCTCGCCGAATAAGAAAAGTTGTAAGCGCTGGTCACGTCCTTCTTTTTCTTCCTGAACCCTGCTGTCACCTTTAAATCCGCTGTTGCTGGCATACCAAGGCAATCCATTCTCCATCAGGAAGGTCTGTACATAGCTTCTCAACATTCCATTGTTTCCGCCTGAATAAATATAGTTGGGAGCACCGTGGCTGATGTTGATACTTCCCGAACGAAGATAGTCTTTCCAGAAGAGAACTTCGGAATAACCGCTCATATCTTCGGCAGAGAACATCTCAAAGTAGGGATTCCAACCGGAATATTCGCTGTCGCTAAGCGGATTGAATACCCCTGTATTTTCGGTCAGTGTGATAGCGTCCGCTACTTGTGAAGCTGCATCCATACACTGGTCGAGGAAAAAGTTGATTTCGGCTGCTACATCAAGTGAGAAATTCGGATGTACGCTCTTTCCCGGCCATGTTTCGTCACCCGGTACGCGACCCGTTCCCTGATGATATTTCTCAAATGTAGCTTCGTATAATGCCACACGTGATTTGATCAGCAAAGCACACTGTTTGTTCAGGCGATTGTTGCTCATAAAGCCTTGGTTTTTCATTAACCCGATAGCTTTGTCGAGATCTTCAAGAATGAAGCGGGCCACTTTATTACGTGGCTGACGTACACTCTTTTCAATCAGTATCGCTTCATCATCCGGAAGCACCTCAGTGATAATAGGGTAATCTCCGTATTTGCGTAGCTGGTTGTAATATACCAATGCACGCATGAAATACATTTCACCGATGTAGTGTTTGAGGTCATCTTCTGATCCCGAGATCTTTCCGGCTTCGTATTTAGGTAATACTTGTTCGAAGAAGTAGTTGCAATAACGGGCCAGTGACAATCCGTTGGACCAGTTGTCATTGTTTGAAGGTACTTTCCAGATCCCTTTTTCATAGTAGGTAGAGTTATAACCACCTACTACCATGTTGTCTGTACCGCCATCATTGTTTACCGTACCGGCATTCCATCCGCTATGTGTTGAGAACATAGAGTTGTATTTTGAAATAGTATATGCTGCCAGGTGGTCTGCAGTTTGGAAATACTCTTGCGGAGTGACTTGATCCAGCGGCTCTCTGTCCAGAAAGTCGTTGCACGAAGTCAGAGCCATGGATGCTCCCGCTACGAGGCAAGCCTGCGCCACGATATATTTCATTTTAATTTTCATATTCTTGGTGTTTTTTAGAAGTTAACATTTAAACCGACTGAAATGACTCTCTGCAACGGATACAGTTTACCGTTGTTCGTATCATATGTACTTCCGATTGCTTCCGGGTCGAAGATGCCTGTGATATCGGAGAAAGTAAGCAAGTTGTCTCCGGATACATAGACACGTACAGACGACATACCTGCCTTTTCTGTCCATGTTTTGGGCAAAGTATAACCTATCTGGATATTTTTCAGACGGCAATAAGCTGCGTTTTGCAAATAACGGCTTTGTACATTCGTATTCTTACCACCGTTTCTTGCTACACGTGGGTAGTAAGCATTGGTGTTTGCTCCCAAGGGGTCACCTTCCGGACGCCAGAAATCCCAATGTTCCTTGAAGCCGGCAGCCTGCCATTGTCCAAGGCCGGTTGATCCCCAGAAGTACGGGCCTTGCAGCCAATAGTCACGTTTGCCAATGCCCTGGAAGAATGCGCGGAAGTCAATTCCTTTCCAGCTTGCGTCAAGAGTCAGACCGTAGCTGTACCGTGGGGTACTGTTACCCAGGATTACGCGGTCGCCTGTATCTCCCAGTTTATTGCTTCCTGTGCTGATCTTGCCATCACCGTCGATGTCGGCATACATAATGTCGCCTGCACTCCATTTACTACCCAAGGCCGATTGGTCTACTTTTGCCAGATGAGCATCCATCTCTTCCTGGCTCTGTGCGATACCTACCGTCTTATATCCCCAGATGTTGTTGAGTTTCTGCCCTTTATAGTAAGTACCTATGTTATAGTCTTCGTTCGGATATTTCAGAATCTTTTGCTGAGAATCAGACAAAATGAATTTCACACCGTAAGAGAAGTCGCGGATACGGTCTCTCCATCCCAGTTCAAGTTCGAAACCATAAGATTTCATGTCAGCATTGTTAATCTTCGGAACGCCTGTACCTAACGATGAAGAAAGTTCTGGAGCCGGACCGATCATGTCGTAAGTATAGCGGACGAAGTAGTCGAACGAACCTGTTAAACGGTTATTGAACAGTCCCCAGTCCAAACCAACGTCCCAAGTCTCAATGGTTTCCCATGTTTTCTTCATGCTCACAATGCCCGGATTATTGGCATAGTTAGGTAATGCGCCGTTAAGCAACCAGCCGTAGTTAGAGCCTGTAGGCATCGTCTGATAGAAAGGATACCATGCATCATTAGTGTTGGTATTACCTAATTGTCCCCAAGAAGCACGAAGTTTCAGTGTACCGATATCGCATTTTTCTGCGATTTTTTGGAAGAATGGTTCCTGAGCAACGTTCCATCCGGCAGAGAATGAAGGGAAAAATCCCCAGCGTTTGTCGCCTATAAAGCGTGATGAACCGTCGTAACGTCCATTAGCCTCAATCATATAACGGTCCTTGTAGTTGTAGTTGATACGTCCGAAGAAACCTGCGACAGCATTGTGAGCGTATCCACCCCATGTCTTAGGGTCGTCGGTAGCTGTATTAATGGTGGGGACACTATTTGAAATTAAGGTTGTTTTCTGCCCTTGCAGGTAACGGGTTTTGTATAACTCGCTATTGAAACCTGCCATCACCTTGAAGTAATGTCCGTTGTCGAACTGTTTGAAGTAGTCTGAATAGATGTTGGTTGTGTAGTAGTTCTCTTTATATGAATATTCGTTTACTTCCGAAGTTCCGTTTGCTTTTCCTCCCCATGAAATCAGATAAGGGTCGTTATCTGCATTGTAGGCATATATAGGTAATACATCCCAATGTTCGTTGGTGTTTGTAGTACGTAAACTACCTTCCAGATTAATACGCCAGTTTTTGATCGGTTCAAAAACGAATTGTATCTGTTGGGTATTTAGGTCTTTCTGGTTGATTTGTTTTCCTCCGGTTTCAAGTTCTGCAATTTCCATTCCATCTACCGGATGCCCATTCGGGTCGTAGGCAGGGTTAGTCGGCCAGCGGCGGGCGATGTTGTGGAAGAAGAGACCTGTCAGATATGACGGGCGGTCAAAGTCTTCGCGTGTCCATTTGGTTGAGTAAGTGACAGTGAACCAGTCAGCAACTTGGCTTGTGATTTTACCGTTCATCGTATAGCGTTGAAAATTATCGCTACCATGACGGAGCAGACCGTTCTGGTCAAGGAAGCTCCCGCTGATGGTGTATTGTGTCTTTTCTGTACCTCCGCTGATACTCAGGCTGTGTTCTTGTGACGGAACCCAGTCATTATAGAATTCTTTGAACCAGTCGGTATTGGCATTAGCACCGCCATAAGCCTGCCATTTACGGGTTTGTTCGTTCATGGTCATTGTCTCTTTCAGGGTTCCGGCTTGGTAGGCAAGGATACGGTCGAGTGCTTCTTGGCTGAATGGGCCTGAGTCACCTGCATTTTCGGCTGCACGATTGAAGTATTGTGCGAATTGATAAGAGTCCATCATTTCCGGTACACAGAGTGCATCAGAGAAACGTACATTACCATTGTAGCTCACTCTTGCTTTGCCACTCTTGCCACTCTTGGTTGTAACAAGTATTACACCGAATGCGGCACGGGCACCATAGATAGAGGCAGAAGCTGCATCTTTCAGTACCGATACGCTTTCAATATCGTTCGGGTTAACAGAGTTCAATTCCCCTTCAATGCCATCGATCAAAATAAGAGGAGAAGAACCTGAACCATCACCAATAGTACCGGCACCACGGATATTGATACTCATCGAGCTGTCCAGTGCACCTCCGGAGTTGCCTACCGAGAGGTTCAGACCCGGGACTACACCTTGCAAAGCCTGCGATACGTTTTGTACCGGCCGGGCTTCAAGTACGTCGGAATTGACCATGCCGACAGCACCGGTTACGTTCACTTTCTTCTGTGAACCATAGCCCACAATAACAACTTCATCCAATACCTCTGCATCTTCTTTCATCGTAATGTTGAGGACTGTACCTTCTGCTTTGACAGTTACGGTTTTGTAGCCGATGTAAGAAATTTCAAGTGTAGCGCCTTTAGGTACGTCAAAAGAGAATTTACCATTCAGGTCGGTGATAGTTCCCATGGTGGCATTGTCTTTCACTTTGACGGATACACCAATCATGGCCTCCCCATTTTGATCAACCACGGTACCGGCCGCTTTTACTTTTTGCTGTTGTGCAGTGGTGATTTCGTGTTTTTCGTAAGTATCGGCTGCCGCTTGCTGAGGTGTTGCACACCATAGCATGATAGAAGCAGCGATTGCCATTTTCAGGCGATTTGTTTCTCGAAACCGGATTAGATTCGGAAACAGGTTAGTTTTTTCTGTCATACACTAAATTGTTCGGTTAAACATTAATTTGATAGTTTGTTTTAGGATTCCGGATTCGATTGTATTTCCGGAATAGGTTTGTAAAGGATTCGTTTTTTCTANTTAAGTTCTCACGGAACTTGGAAAAAGGTAATAAGTTTGCCATCAGGTATCTTTTGTGTTTGTTTATTGTTGTTTTTCTTTATTATTGGGGGCTGTATTAGTGGTTACAGAGGGTTTAGATAGTTGATTATGTTAAATGGTCACATAATTATGCTATTCTGATGATGAACATTGCGCAAATAAAAAGTAGTTTCTTTTCTACCGTCTTCTTATAGGATGATATATTTTATTTATTGCTAATCTGTTTTTAATAGATTGGTAGTACTATAAAAAGAGATAATGAAAAATATTATTATGTTTTCTTGCGTATTATTAAAACTTATCGCATCTTTGCCAAAAGATACTGTGAGTTTATAAACACATGATAACCTGTGTTAACGAAAAATATTAAATGGGAATAGGGCGGAGATTAAAGCATACTTGAAGAAAAGACCTAAATGTGATAAGTTCCGTGAGAACTAAATTTCTTCTCTTTTTTTATTTTAGCAATGAGATTCTCTTAATTATAGAAAC